>CAZISU010000026.1:0-15590 GCA_964541935.1 uncultured Planctomycetaceae bacterium
GATTAACCCGCCCTAAAAAGAAAATCAATTTTACAGAAGAACGGTTGCTTTATCCAATAATTGATGCGCGGACATGCCATGCGCGTTGTGCATTATATCAATTTGTGATTAACTGTCAATTTTTTCCACGAGAATTCGTGAGTAAACAAAACAGACACGTCTAAATTCAGTCACCTCTTCATTAAAGAGTGAAAGTAATGCTAAGCACTCTTAGGTGTAGGTAACGCAGGGGGGGCGGCTGCTTGTGTGGGGCCAGCGCTTGGTGCATAATAAAGGCTGGAAAATGATAGTAATCCACCGTTGGAGTGGAAAGTGGAAGCGGGATACTAGCTGCATGCAAGCGCACGAGGTTTCAATCATGAAGACAACATCAAGATTTGCGGTTTTTCTGTTCACAACGATCCTGTACCTGATGGCCGCGTCTGCGTCGGCCGAGACCAAGCTGCTGCGATTTCCCGACGTGCATGGCAAGCGCGTGGCTTTCTGTCACGGTGGCGATATTTGGGAGGCCTCGACCGGCGGCGGGCTGGCGAGGCGTTTGAGCGCACATCGTGGCGAGGAACTCTTTCCCAAGTTTTCGCCCGACGGCAAGTGGATCGCTTTCACCGGCCAGTATGATGGCGACGAACAGGTTTACGTGATGCCGGCCAGCGGTGGCGTGCCCAAGCAACTGACTTTCTATCCGGCACGGGGTCCGCTCTCGCCGCGGGGTGGATACGACAACCAGGTTTACGGTTGGTCGCCCGACGGCAGCCGCATTCTCTTCCGTTCGTTCCGCGATGCCGACGGCGGTCGTACACGCACGGCCCTTTACGAAGTGGATATGACTGGCGGCCTGCCGCGGCGCTTGCCCATGCCCACGGCCGGGGCCGGTGATTTTTCGCCCGACGGCAAGAAGATAGTCTATTCGCCCCTGTTCCGCGATTTCCGCACTTGGAAAAGATACCAGGGCGGTTGGGCCCAGTATCTGATGCTTTTCGATCTAGAGTCGCACGACGCCCGCAAGATCGCCTACAGCAAACGCACCGAACGCGACCCCATGTGGATCGGCGACACGATCTACTTCGTTTCCGACCGCGACGGCAAGCGTAATCTTTACGCTTACGACATTTCCGTCGATAAGACCCGCCAGCTCACGCATCACAAAACCTGGGACGTTTGTTGGGCCGCCTCGGACAACAAGCAACAGATTGTCTATCAACTCAACGGCGGCATCTGCTTGTTCGACTTGAAGTCGGGCAAGGAGAAGCCACTGGTCATCGACGTGCCGCACGACGGGGTGCATATGCGTCCCTCGCGTCACGGTATCGCCAGCAACATCGAGCATTACAGCCTTAGCCCCAAGGGGCGGCGTGCGTTGTTCGTGGCCCGCGGCGACCTCTTCACCGTGCCCGTCGGCAAGGGCATGACGCGCAATCTGACGCAGTCGACCGGCACGCACGACAAGAAGGCAAGCTGGTCGCCCGACGGCAAGCGAATTGCATTCGTTTCGGACAAGACCGGTGAGGATCAGGTGTACGTTGTCGACCAGGACGGAGCGAGTCAGCCACGGCAGTTGACCTTCGGGCTCAAGACTATGCTCTACACGCCCGCCTGGTCTTCCGACGGAAAACATCTGCTCTTTTCCGACAAGGACGGCAAGCTGCGCGTGCTTACTCTACCCATAAAGAAGGGGGATAAGCCCAAGCTGGTTGAAATCGCAGACGCCCGACGCGGCACGATCCACGACCAGACGTGGTCTCCCAAAGGCAATTATGTAGCTTATTCTATGAAGGATGCCAATGAGTTCGGATCGATTTATATTTGGAGCATGGCGGACGGCAAGACCCATCGTGTGACCGACGAGTATGCCGACGAGTTCGAACCCGTCTGGGACCACAAGGGCCGTTACCTGTTCTTCCTGGCCCGTCATGGTTTTGAGCCGCAAATGTGCGAACAGGAATGGAAC
Source organism: uncultured Planctomycetaceae bacterium (assembly GCA_964541935.1). Taxonomy (GTDB): domain Bacteria; phylum Planctomycetota; class Planctomycetia; order Pirellulales; family Thermoguttaceae; genus JAFGTN01. The sequence goes on from CAZISU010000026.1 coordinate 1,949, forward strand.
TATGTGGGCAACCGGCAGGTGGGCATCTTCGCCTTGATTCTACGCAAAGACGTGAAGAGTCCCTTCGCTCCGGAGAACGTCGAGGTGGCTCCCGCGACCGCAAAAACGAAAGAAACCGCGAAAAAAGAAGAACCGAAAAAGGATGTTGCCAAGAAGGATACAACTGCGGCTAAAAAGGATGTAGCGAAAAAAGAGGCGACGCCGAAACCCCCGGCCATAGATTTCGACGGCTTGGCGCGACGCGTGATTCCCTTGCCCGTCGAAGCCGACAATATCTATAACCTCGTGGCCGCCGGCGACTATTTGCTCTACAAGAAACGCGGGGCCCGCTTCTACGGACGCGGCAGTTACGCCAAGACCGCGATCTACATTTTCGACATGAAAGCCCGCCGCGCGTCGACCTTCGTGTCCGACGCCAAAGGCTATTCTACAAGCCGCGACGGCCGCAAAGTCGTCGTTCATCAGGGTGGCTCGTATTACGTTTACGACGTGCAGCCCTCGCCCAAGAGCAAGACGACCGTCTCGACCTCGGGCCTGATTGTCGACCGCGTGCCGGCCGAGGAATGGGCCGAAATCTTCGACGAAGTATGGCGTCGTTTCCGCGACTTCTTCTACGTCAAAAACATGCACGGCTACGATTGGAAGGCCATCGGCCAGCGCTACCGCAATCTGGTCCCGCACGTGGCCCATCGCAGCGACCTCAACTATCTCATCGGCGAGATGATCGCCGAGTTGAACATCGGTCATGCGTATATCCAGGGCGGCGATTACAGAAAACCGGTCCGGCCCGTCGTGGGTTTGCCGGGCGCCACCTTCGAACTCGACGTCAAGGCTAAACGCTTCCGCATCGCCAAGATTTACGCCGGCCAGAACGAAGAGTCTCGCTATCGCTCGCCGCTTACGCAGGTCGGCGTCGACGTGGCCGTGGGCGACTATGTCCTGGCCATCGACGGTCGCGAACTAAAAGCCGACGATAATCCTTATCGCTTGCTGCAGCACAAGGTCGGCACGGTTACGCTCACGCTTAACAAAAAGCCCACGCTGGACGGTGCCCGCAAGGTTGCCTATCAACCCATCCGCAGCGAGGCGGCCCTGCGCTACCTCGACTGGACGCGGACCAATCGGGAAAAGGTCGCCAAGGCCACCGGCTCTCGGGTGGGATACCTGCATTTGCCCAACATGGGCGACGACGGCATCCGCGAATTCATCAAGTGGTTTTATCCGCAGATCCGCAAAGAAGGCCTGATAGTCGACGTCCGTGCCAACGGTGGCGGCAATGTTTCGCCCTGGATCATCGAACGCCTGGGCCGCAAGCTCTTAGGTACGCGATTCGGAAGCAGCGGCGACGAGCCGGGCACCTATCCCAAAACCGTATTTCACGGCCACATGGTCTGCATTATCAACGAGAACTCGGCCTCCGACGGCGACATTTTCCCCTATCGCTTTCGTCAGGCGGGCATCGGCCCCTTGATCGGCAAGCGTTCCTGGGGCGGTGTGGTGGGTATCTCCGGACGTGGCCCCTTGATCGACGGCGGCACCGTCTACGTGCCATTGAACGCCACCAACGGGCCCGACGGCAAGTGGATCATTGAAGGCCATGGTGTCGATCCCGACATAGAAGTCGACAACGATCCCAAGTCGGTAATCCAAGGCCGCGACCCGCAATTAGAACGGGCCATCGCCGAAGTCACAAAACGCATAAAAGCCGATCCCAAAAAACTCCCCAAACGACCCGCCGATCCGGTCAAGACCAAGTAGGGTGCGTACAGGGGAGAGGATAGAGAATAAAGGACGGGAAGTTAGCCCAAATCGTGCCATTTTATACTCGATATTTAACATTGCGCCCCGTCATGAAAGCAAATCTTCCGTGGACAGTTTTATGTTTTGTGTTATTGGTAATTACCTCGAATGTGATTGCTGATACGTTTGACGTCGATAAGGATGTCGGCGAGAAACTTCCCATCACCGGTCTTTGCCTGGAAGGCATGGACTGTGTCGACCTTGTAATTTGCGATTTGATGCGGAAGTGGAACATACCGGGCGGGGCGGTGGGCATCGTCAAGGACGGCCGCCTGGTGCACGCGCGGGGTTTTGGATACTCGGACGTAGAGCGGAAAGAGCCGGTGGCGTCTGACGCTTTGTTCCGCATAGCCAGCATCTCCAAGCCGCTGACGAGCGTGACGATTCTGCGGCTGGTGGAAGAAGGGAAACTCAGCCTCGACGACCCGGTGCTGAAATGTCTGGGCGACATGAAACCGCTCATCGCAGACTCGTCGACGGCGGGCCCGACAGAGGATGGGCCGAAAGACCCTCGTTTTGCGAAGATCACGATCCGCCACTGTTTGCAGCACACGGGCGGGTTCGACCGCGGGGCGAGTTTCGATCCAATGTTCCAACCGCGTCCACTGGCCAAGATGACCGCAGGCCCGGCCGACGCCGAGACCGTCATCCGCTTCATGTTGGGTCGGGCCTTGGACTTTTCGCCGGGTGAAAAATACGCCTATTCGAATTTCGGCTATTGCATGTTGGGCCGCGTAATCGAACGCGTGAGCGGAAAGTCGTATGAAGAGGCGGTTCGCAAAATGGTATTGGAACCGGCCGGGGTGCGTCGCACGCGGGTTGGCAAAACACGGCTGCGAGATCGGGCCGCAGGCGAGGTACGCTACTACGACCACGCCGAGGGAAAGTTGTGCCGCTCGTTGTTTGCCGACGAAAAAGGAAAGGTTGCCAAGCCCTACGGCTCGTTCTATCTCGAACCGATGGATTCACACGGGGCTTGGATTTCTTCGACCGTCGATTTACTGCGATTCACCTCGGCCGTGGACGGCGCCCGCAAGCCGGCACTTTTGCAGGCGGAAACCTTCAAGCAAATGCTGGAAGACCGCAGCGGGAAGAAGACACGTTTCTATGGGTTGGGGTGGTCCGTAACCTTGGCAGGCAAAGGAAAGCCGGGCAGCGAGAAGGTCAACTGGCACCACAACGGCTCGCTTCCCGGCACGGCCACGATCCTGGTCCGCGCGGGCAACGGACTGGCTTGGGCGGCGCTGTTCAATTCCCGCCCGAAGAACTCGGGCAAGTTCTTCAAGGATCTGGATAGCACAATGTGGAAGGCTGTGGGGGCGGTGGAAACTTGGCCTAGCGGTGATTTGTTCGACGAGTTTTAAACAGCAAAGCGGCCAAACCGCCTAGCAGCATCCACATCAGACCAGGCTCGGGCAGATTGGCCACGCCGGTAACGCCCGTTTGCCAATTGGCGGCTAGGAGCGTGGCGTAGAGATCCGTGCAGTCGCCGCACAACTCTCCTGCTTTTTCACCGTAAGCGTTACGACCGTTAAGTACAGCAGGCGTATAAAAATTCCCCTCGATTGAGTGCCTGGTCTACCCTTGTGGGTTGTGGAGGCGAGATATTTTCGACTTTTTCCGCACAACCTACTTACGTTTATCGCGGTTGCAACGACTGGATCGACGACATGCCACTAAAGATGGGTGAATGAGCCGCCGATGATACTTATGGTATTGTCGATTATCGGGGCAGTGCCGACCGGTTGATGGTTTATCCGGCCGGTCCGCATGAGGCGCGTTTTCACGAAAACGCGTGTTCGACGCCACACTTTGACCAAAGCAACCACGTCTTTTACGGTGGGTGGCGAGTTATGTGTACCGGTATGCGAGTTTGTTTTGTATTGATTTCTGTAATTCTTGTGGGGCATTGTTCTTGCGTATCTGCCGCCGATGCGGTGTCGGGCACGACCACGCTTTGGCAGTTTATAGGTATCCCGCAAGGAATCAACAAAGTTACCGACGCGACCGTGAATCACAGCGGTAACCGTCCGGGGCTTGAGCGCAAGCCGGTTTTGAAGAAAATCGCCGATCCGGCCAACCTCGAATCGCCCAACCCGGCCATCAAGGAAGCCGCCGCGATCAAGATCCAGGAAGATCTCAAAAAGCAGAAGATCAAGGCCATCAAGTATCTTGCCGACGTGGGTTGCGGTTGCTATCCGGGCGTGAAAGAGTCTCTTTTGGCGGCCCTGGACGATTGCACCGAGGACGTTCGCGAGCAAGCGGCCCTGGCATTTTGCCATGCGGCCGGCAGCCCTTGTTGCAATTGCAACAACGCCGGATGTTGTTCGGCCGATGTGATGACCAAACTGCACGAAGTTGCCTACGGCAAAGACGCGCGAGGCTGTTTCATAGAGTCTTCCAGCAAGGTTCGCCAAGCGGCGGCCGGGGCCCTGAATGCCTGCCGACGCGTGCGTGGATCCGATACATATGTCGAACCTCAGCCGACTCCTGCCCCGCAAGATGGCAAAGAGGTTGGCGAAGAGCCTATGCCCGGCGGAAAAGAGACGGGAGCAGACCAGCCGTACCCCACACCCGAAACACCGGGCCCAAGCGTGACCACGGCGCCGGGTCCAGGCGGAGAGGCGGGCTCGGACACGGATCTTGGCACGGACTTTTCGCCCAGCCCATACGACATGGCGAGTAATGTGGGTGGAGTTTCCGGACCGATGGGCATTCCCAGCATGATTGGCGACCAGTTCGGTTTCGGCAGCGACCCGTCGGTCGTGGTGCGGAGATTTTATTTCAGCGAGCTGGGACACGAAAGTGGGGCCGGATTATTCTATACGACACAAGATGGAACCCGCGTGGCTCTTTCCTACGACGCCGAAGGGCACTTCGATCCGGGCACGCAGACGTGGTCCTATCCTATCCGCGATTACAACGACGAAACTGGTAAGCTGGGCGGCGCGCCGCTGGAATGCGTTCCGGCCGACGGCACACTCGTCGACGGCACCACAACCAACAACGACAATCCACATACTTCGAATTTCCGCGTACGCTACCTGGTCTCGGTGCCCTCGCCGACAGAGAACGTGGGGCGCATGAAGATCGCCGAGAACACGAGTCCCATTCCCCGCGACCGCTTGATATTCAACTATAGCTACTTCGACAACACACAACTGGGGCCCGGCGGAGTTAACGTAAGCCGCTACACGCTGGGATTCGAGAAAACGTTCAGCCAGAAAACGGCCTCGATCGAATTCAAAATGCCGCTGTTGACGACGTTTAACAGTACGCAAGTCCACGCCGCTCCGCCCAGCATGTCGCATTACGAGTTCGGTAACATCAGTGTGACGTTCAAGAAAATGCTCCTCCTGCGGAAGACGTGGGGGTTGTCGATGGGATTGCAGATCGCCACGCCCACGGCCGACGACAGCAGATTGAACACCAAGGACGGCACGACGCTCGTGCGGATCGACAACCAGTCCGTCCACCTGGAGCCGTTTGTGGGCGGGGTTTGGGCTCCGACCGAGCGATTCTTCACGCAATTTTTCGCGCAATGGGACGTCGACGCCAACGGCAACCAAACGCTCGTCAACCCCACCTCCACGGGACAAAACTTGGTATACGCCGGACGGATGCAAGATCCCACCTACCAATACATCGACATCTCGGCGGGCTACTGGCTGCGTCGAGACCGTCAATGCCGCAGGCGGCTGACGGGCGTGGCCGCCTTGGCCGAGCTTCACTGGAACAGGTCGTTGCAAAGTACAGACGTCATCACCAGCGACCAGTTTGTGATCGGCTCATTAAAAAATGACCAGGAAGTCTTCAACCTCACGCTGGGTTGCTTCTTCGAATTTCAGAAACACACGACCGTGCTGGTGGGATATTCGACTCCGCTGGGCGGAGGCAACGACCAGCAATTCGACGGCGAGTTGCGACTGCTGTTCAACCGCCGCTTCGGACCGACCACCCGTGTTACGCGGACGCCGTTCTAAGCTTAGCCGCAAACACCTTGTGTGGCACGCCCAGAATGGGCGTGAAAGGTGGTGTTGATATAGGAAGTGGCAAGGCTCGCCAACCACGCCCATCACTGCGTTCTGGGCGTGTCACACAAGCGAGTATTTCTTGCGAATCAATCCTGTCCGATCTCGGCGAAGAGTTCGTCTAGCAGTTCGTCGCTTAGTCCGTTTTGCTCTGTTGACTGGTCGTTCCCCGCTGCCGGTTCTTCCATCCATGCGTCGTGCAATAATCGCCGCGTGCCCAGCGGAAGCAACACGTTCATGAGACCGTGCTCTTCTGTCGACGCCAGCCCAAGCACGTGGCCCAGTTCGTGCATGACGGTGGTCAACAGGTCGGCGCGATCGGTTGCCTCGCCTGCGGGCAAACTGCCGCGCTGGGCGGCGGCCACTTCGAAGGCGAATTCCACATCGTCGGCGGGTGTCTGGTCGACGAACCAGCCGTTTGCGGCGGCGTTCGTATCGATCTCGATGGAACGCCCCACGGTGCGGCCGATCAGATTGCCAGGCAGATCGACAATCGAGATGGTAACGCCGGTGACGATTTCAGACGCCGCAATGCCGGTGGCGTCGGCCATGCGGGCCACGGCCTCAGCTACGACCGGACGTAGTTGTTCCGTTTCTAGTGTTTGCGGTGCTTGGACTGCCGCCGAAATTTGCAGAACATCCAGATTATAGCTTTGGGCGAAAAGGGCCAAGTCTCCCAATGCTACATTGCCCGAACCGTCGAAGTCGCAACGGCCGACCAGTTCTTGGCTGCCGTCGCCGACAGATTGTTGATATACGCTGGCCAGCAAGGCCAAATCGCCCAATCCCACGCGTCCGTCGTGGTCGAGGTCGTAGACGGCCGAGCCCGACGTTATCGCCTCATCGGCGGGCATCGTGGTGGTGGTCACGTAGAGCGGTTTGGGAGCGGCGTCAGGATTGAGCCGCACGTTGAGCACATATTCACCGGCCGTGCCGCCGCTGGAGCTGACGCGGACGGTGTAGGTTCCATCGCTGAGCGACCGCAGGCGGACCCAGGCGTTGCGGCCGTCGGGCGAGTTGTTGTCGCCTGCGATCCACTGGCCCGTTTCGGGGTCGAGCAGTTCGACCGTGGGATCGAGCGTGTTTATGAATTGTCCCGGCCCGTCGGCGGGCGTAGAGGTTTCGACCAGGATCGTATCGCCGCGCACAGCTTCGAACTTATAGTAGTCGAACTCGTCGGCTTGTAAAAAGCCAAGGGCCACACCCGTTGGCGGCAGTGTCTGAGCCTTGTCAATCGAGTCGCTAGGTGCATCGTCGTTGGGCTCGGCATCGAAAGTAGCGTCGCGGGTAATCACCAATCGATAATTGGAGTTGGGCGCGTCGCCGTTGACTACAATATGGTACGTGTCTGGTGTGCCGTTGGTGGTGTCATCCAGGATATTGTCAACCATCAATTGCAGATTATCTATCCCGCCAATGCCGGCCTCCAGTTGAGTCGTGTCGCGGTAAATCGCAAATGACATTGCCCCGGCCGACTGTTCGAAATCCAGAGCCACGGTGGCCGTCTGCCCGTCTTCCAAAGTGAAACTGTACCAGTCTTTTTCGTCACCATCACCTATGGTTCCCACCACGGCCCCGCGTGTGCTAGTAGTCTCGTGGTACTGGGCCGTGGCCACCGGCGGCACGTAGCGGAGCATGCCGCTGTAGTCGAAGGTTCGGAAGAACAGCTCTTCGCCAAGCGTCGCGAAACCTCGATAGGGACTGGAATTGTCGAATGTCGATGCAGTGCCCGGCGTGAAGTCATCGACCAGGAACGTTTCGAAACCATCGTAGGCCCATAGCTCGCGGCCGTGCTGTGCGCTCTGGGCCGAGAAGAACATGTACTGGCCGACGACGGTGGGCGAGTCGGGCAGAACGATGGTGCCCGGGCCGGTGCCTTCGGCCTGATTGAATTGGTTGCCGTCGTATTCGAGCAACTGCCAACCGTGGTCTTCGATATCGGCCACGACAAACAGGCGGTTGCGGAACACGGTGAAATAGCCGGGCCAGGAACCGTCCGCGTCCGAATTCAGGTCGGGCAGCATTTTCAGTTTGCCCAACTTGTCGAGCTTAAAGGCCTCCCAGCCGTTGGTGCCGTCGTTGGCGCGGAAGAACATCCCGTCGCCGAAGACCACGATATCCTGCACGTGCGAACTGGGCATATCCGGATTGATGTCATGCACTCGTTTGATTTTTATGCCGTTTTGCGAGTTGTCAAACGCGTCGAAAACACACAGCTCGAAACCGTGGATATTATCGTTGTTCAACTCGTCATGAACGCCCTCATCGGCCGAGAAATACAGCTTTTCGTCGAACACGGTCATAGGGCCGGGCAACGAGCCGAACTCTCCTTTGTTGTAGTCTTCGACCATCGAGGCGGTTCCAATGCTAGCAGCGGCCGGAACGTATTTCCAAAGCTCACTGCCATGCTCGCCGTCGTCGGCCGAGAAGTAGAGCCGGCCGTTATAAACGGTTAGATACATGGGCCGTGCCGAACCTTGGCCCGGATTGATGTCGGTCATTCGTGTCACCGTGTCGCCGTCGAATTTCCAAAGCTCGTAGCCGAACTCGCTGTCATAGGCCGAGAAGTACAAGTTGTCGTTGAACACGGCGAAGTGCGAGGGATACGACCCCACGGCGCCGGGGTTGATATCGGCCACCATGACATGATTTTGTCCGTTGTAGCTCCACAATTCGGCCCCCGATGTGCCCGTGGTGTCGGCGGCGGCGTAGTAGAGAACGCCGTTGAGGATCGCATGGTTGCGTGGCGATAGTGCATCGGAGGGCTGTTGGTCGCTAACCGCTTCGGGGCGGATATATGATGTGGCGGCCAAGCTATCCTGGACGAGATCGCCCGTCTGTGGGATCAGCAGTATCTGGTCGAACAGACGAATAAAGCTGGGATCGATGTCTTGCGCCTGGGCTTGTGTATCGTTATCGCCACGCGCGAGCGATTCTTCCTCGACGGCCGCGTTGAGGGTTACTATCAGACGATATGCGCCGAGCGTGCTGTCTAGCCCGCTGACAGTGATCGTGTAATCTCCCGCCGCGTCGATCGCGGCGGTTTGGATTAGGCGATGGGGATCGATGCCCGTGGTGGGCAGCGTGGCCATCAACGTGCCGTTGGGATCTTTCAGTCCAATGGCCGGCGAAAGCATGGGGCTATGCGGGTCGTGGCTGTACGGGTCTTCGGGATCGGTGTAATTTGGTTCAAGCGGCTCAACGATAATCGTGAGCGTCTGATTGTCGTCCAACGAAACCACGTAAGAATCGATGTCATCGGCCGGGATTGTCAGGTTGGGGTTATATGTATACGGAGCCGCGGACGGACCGATGTAGCCCAAGGCCGTGCCATCGGCCGGGTCGATATGGTGTGCCGCGCCGCGCTCGACGCCCGTTTGCGGCACGTAGATCATGCTGCCGAGGGGATCGACGGGATTGAAAGTACCTTGCGGAATATCGTAGCTCTGTAATTTCGTGTGATTGGTGCTGGGCCCTTCCTGGTAGTCGCCTTCCCACCAGAATGTCGATTCTGCTGCCACAATGCCCGTATCGTACACAAGCCAATAGGTTGTTCGCTCATGATACTCGGTCGTTTGTCCCTGGCTGGTTCGCACATCGTCGATGATCATGTAGACCTGCCAAGCCGAAAATGTGCCGGCAGGCACCGTGATAGTTTCCGGATTGTTACCCACGAGCGAGTGGACAAGCGTCCTTGTGCCGGTCCACTCCTGGCCGCCAAACAGCCAAGGCTCACGTCCTCGGATCGATGTTGTATTCTCGTATACGGTTCCCGGCTGTGAATCGAACTGATATATCAATAGAGGGGGATCCGAGAAATGTTCGTCAACTCCCGGTCCGGCAGGGCCGTAAGACCCATGAGCCCAGATCGTGTTCTCGTCACTGGTAAGGTAATTCGCTGATTCCAAGTTGTTGTTACGGTAGACGTTCCATTGCATGCACTGCTGACCATTGAAATCAACGGTTTGATTGGAGATCTCCCACGAGAAGGGATGAGCCGGGCCATTGTTTTGCGTCTCCAGATACTCGAATGTGGCGCCCGGGGAAAATGGGAATTGCGAGCGAACGTTTGACAGATAACTGGTCGCGTCCAAATCGGCCACGAAATGCAGGCGGAAATCGCCGCCATCCAGCGCGTCGCCCGAGGGAACGGTGGAAGGTGTGCCGCGTTCGCCGTCGAGCAGATTACCGAATGTGTCTTCGAAACCGCCGATTCCACTTTTGAGCGTGAGCGTGTAGCTGTCATCGGGCAGGTTTGCAAACCGTATCGTGAGCGTTGACGGGTTCTGGTCGCCGCCGGACGCGAGCCCCACGCTTTTGATATAGTCTTGGATGGGCTGATCTTGGCCGCGAATAAGGCTGTCGAGTTGGAAATAGTGGCCCCAAACCGCCGGGTCGCTCCAATCCTGGCGGGCCAGATTGCGGTTGAATGTGATCGTCATAAACCCGTTTCCGGCGGGGATCACGTCGTTTTGCAGGATAGACGAATCGGTAATGTGCAGCGACTCGCGGTTGCCAAAGGAAACCTGCGTGGGCGGATCGAAGGCGTTTTCGCGCTCCATAAGGTAGCGAACGTACGGCAGCGGAGCGGCGGGCGTGCCGGGCGTGGTCTGTGCCCAACGGTTCCCCAGCGCTGGATCGGGAATGATTTCGTAAATATCGTACTGGGTTGGCAACATGTACTCGAAGAGGATCTGCCCGCTTGCATCGGTTTGGCCGAACGGTTCAATGGAAGCGTCTAGAACGCCGTTTAGGTTCAAGTCGAGGAATATCTCCCACCCATCCAGGCTCGACTCGTTTGCATCTTGGATGTGGTTCCCGTCGAGGTCTTCCCATTTGACAACCACCAGAGCCGGGTCGTTCAAGCCGGTTACCGTGACGCTGACCGTGGCGGTGGCGGTGGCGTGATGCTCGTCTTCGACCGTGTAGCTGAAGGTGTCGGTAACCGAGTCGCTCGAAGATAACAACTGCAAGAAATCAGACGCGGCCGCATCGTAGATTCTATTGCCCGCCGCGTCGTAGCGATATTTGCCCAAGGGATTGTAGATCACCGCGTTGGAATTGCCGGGATCGCGGGTAATCGTGGCTTGGTGTTGGCTGGTGAGGTCGAACGACAGCAGACTCAAAACGTGGCCCGTGTCGACGTCCGTATCGTTGTCCAGAACGTCGATTGTGAGCGGGTCGTCTTCCGTGGTGGTTCCGATGTCAGGAATCGCGACTGGGGCGTCGTTTACACCGGTCACGGTAATGGTAACCGTGGCCGAGTCCAGGGACGGTTCGCCGTGCTCATCCTGGATAGTATATGTGAAAGTATCGACATCAAACGCTCCGACCGGCAGTGCCTGCAGATCTGCCGCGCCGGTGGGGTCATAGATCAAGGAACCGTCGGGAGCTAAAGTGATCGTGGCTCCCAAGACGCTGGTCGCGTCGAAACTTAAAACGCTCAAGGTGTGGCCCGTGTCGACGTCCGTATCGTTGTCCAGGACGTCGATGGTGAGCGAGTCATCTTCCGTGGTGGTAGCGGGGTCTGGAATCGCGACTGGGGCGTCGTTTACGCCTTCTATCAAAACGGTTACCGTGCCTGTGGCGTGCCCGCCGTCTTCGTCGAGGATGTCGTAGGTGAAAGTATCGGTAACCGATTCGCTCACGGCCAAATGCTGCCAGGCTTCGATCATGCCGGGCGTGGGCGTATAGGTATAGTTTCCGGCCGGGTCGATATCGACGTCGGCGCCCAGTGTGCTGGGGTTTGGGAAAGCGTCGACAACCAGCAATGTCCCCTCGGGATCGGAACAGCCGGTGAGCACGTTGCCGGCCAGGGGCCAAGCAGCGTCTTCGTCGCTCGTTTCGCTATGAGCGACGGCAAGCGGAGGCTGATTCATGCGGATAGTGACGCTATATGGCGCGATATCGCCACTGGCCATGGCCGAGCCGTCGGCGAAATCGCAATACTCCAGGTCCACCGTCAATACGGTCGATAAAACACCCAAGTCGGACAGCGCAAAACCGATTTGTGAGAAGGTTTCGGCGACGCCGATGCCGATGGGCATTCCGGCGGGGGCGATGTTGCCGCCGAGAAAATCGACGGTGCCAAGCGGGTTGTCGAGCACGCCCTGGCGATTCTCGGGCAAGGCCGCGGTTACGGCCGGCGAGCCGGCTGGCAGAGGATTGCCGAAATTTCCGGGCGGATCGCTCACACGCATGAAATCCCCGCCGCTGGCGCCGAACTCGTCGCGATTCCACGACACATCCAGATTCAAACCGACAATGCCCGGCGAGGTCATTGAGGGGAGGAGATCCTCGGCGGTAATTCGGGCAAAGAAATCTTGCCCCGACTGCACGACAAATGTCTCCATGGCCGGATTGCCGTCACCCGCGATGGGCTGGCTCAGGGCGTTGTCGGAGAAGAGTTCGACGCCCAAACCGAGAACCGATAACATGCGACGGTCTTCTAACGGTTCGACGCGGAGAACGGATCTGGCTGCGGTTGATGATGAGTTGATGCGTGTCGAAGGTGAAAAGACGGAGGCAAATTTTTTTCGCCATAAACCACGACAACGATCTTTCCGAATGGCACTGCTCATGTATCTTGCCCTTGTAGATAGATGTGACAACGTGGGCCTGCTAGACCCCCTCTCGGTGCGAGTTTCCTCACAGTCTACCCGTTCAGAAGGGGTCGTACAAGCCTTTTGACCGATGCAATCCACCGTAATCGCCTATTTTCCGCAAAATAGCGGCAGGCATACCTGGTCGGGCATACTTGGTCGGAAGAAGGGTGTAGGCCGGGTTTTAACCCGGCAGCGAAGCCGACAGCCGACACAAATGCCGGGTTGCAACCCGGCCTACGGTCGAACTACTCGTCGTCGAATTCCGACTCGCTATCGACCAAAGAGAATTTGACTGCCACGCGTACCAGGGCAGCCACGCTGTCTACGCGCATCTTTTCGAAGAGCCGAAGTCGGTGTTTGGCTACGGTTTTAGTGCCGATTCTGAGCCCCTGGGCAATCTGTTGGGTTTGGTCGCCGGCGACCAGCATATCCATGACCTCGCGTTCTCTGGTGGAAAGGGTCAGAAATCGCGAGATAATCTCTGCTCGGCGAGATTGTTGGCGTCGGTATTCGGCATCGCGATCTATTGCTTCGGAAACCCTCTGCAACAGATCCTGCTTGCTAAATGGTTTCTCGATGTAATCCAAGACGCCGGCCCGCATGGCCTTGACCGCCATCGAAACATTGCTGTAGCCCGTGATCAGAATCACGGGCATGGCTTCGTCGAGTTCGTTAAGGCGTTCGATAAGGCCAAACCCGCTCAGCCCTGCCAGACGAATGTCTAGGATAAGGCACCTGGGGCTTTCGTTATTCCATGCGCTTTCGTCGGCCAATAATTCCAGCAGTTCCTCGGCGGAAGCGAACGACAGTGTATTGAAGCCGACCCCCCCCAGTAGAACAACCAAAGAGTTGCGCATGGAAAGATCATCGTCGACAATAAATACGGTAGGGCAGACCAGCATACTGAAAAGTTCTCCGGTGGAGAAAACAACATTCCCCAGCATAAAACCTACATGACCAGTTATGATATGGAAGGGCCGTCAGAAAGTTCTCCCAAAGATGCGTAATTTTCGCCCTTACATTACGCGGGAGAACTACGGCACACCACCATATTGAAGTAAGTGAGACCGCCCCTGATGCTGCATGCCGGAGCGGCTACTGTTGAAGATCGTTAAGCCCAAGCCGCGAGAGCCATCGGCCACGAACCGGTTTTTCCGGATCGTCGGCCTTATCCTGATTGTTGGGCGTTTCGCTCGGTTGATGTTG
>CAZISU010000027.1:0-15506 GCA_964541935.1 uncultured Planctomycetaceae bacterium
TGTTTTGTGTTGTGGTGGAAGTCACCCCCAGATGATTGGCCGTAGCGATATCCAGATGTCCATCGCTATCGAAGTCGCCCAAGGTCACGTCGTCCGGGTACTTGCCCACGCTATAAGGGACGTTGGGCCCGAAAGTGCCGTCGCCGCGTCCGCACAACACCGAAATCGTATTGGCGCCCTCGTCGGCCGTAACCAAATCGGCCAGATCGTCGCCGTTAATGTCGCCGATGGCAACCGACGCCGACCACATCCCCGACGGGAATTGGCCAGTGGCGGCAAAAGCACCGCTGCCGTTGTTCACGAGCACCGTAACCGTGCTGTTGTAGCGACTGGCGACTACCAGGTCGAGATACTTATTCGTATCCGTGGGACTGCCCGTCAAAATTCCAGAGACAATCTTTTGTGGACCGGGGCCCACCGCGTATGCTATTTGTGGAGTAAATTGGCCGCTGCCGTTGCCCAACAATACCGATGCCGTATTGTCATCGCGGTTGGCTGTGGCAACATCGAGGAACGTGTCCTTGTTGAAATCTGCGAGGATGATCGAAACCGGCGCATTGCCGACCATGAATTGGGCCGGGGAGGCAAACGAGGCACTGGTTTTGCTTTGCCCGAGAAGAAGTGAAAACGTTCTATCGGAGGTGTTGGTGTAAACAATATCGTTGATGCTGTCGTTATTCACATCGCCCACCGCCAGCGACTCCAGAGCATCGGCAGCCGATACGCTGATCGCGCTGTTAAATCCGCCCTTGCTGTTCGACAACAGAATCGAGATCGTGTTGCTGCCGCTGTTGGCAGTTAGAATGTCGGTTCGGCCGTCGTTGTTGGCGTCGCCAAGCACCACATTCATGGGCTTCGTGCCCACCGAATAGTTGGTCCGCGTGCCAAACGTGCCATCATTGTTACCCAGCAGCACCGAAACCGTGTTATCCGTCATGTTGGCAATCGCCAAGTCGAGAAAACCATCGCGGTTAAGGTCAGCATTCACAATCGAAACCGGATCCTTGCCCACGCTGTAATCCGTCGCCGGCGACAGACCGAAGGCGTTGGCGCTGAGCATGGCCCGCGATTCAAGATTCTCTAGCGAGAGTTTTCGCCGCCGCACCCCCGCAGTTCTGCTGGAGGAGGTCGAACGTTTTGATTTGCGGCCGAATAGACGTCGAATCTTCATGACACGGGTCTCTCTAACTTAACGGACATGACACCTTGAGCCAGGTGACTGGGTAATCGTTATAATTAGATCGGCCCGCGGAACCGGTATCTTTTACCAAAATTGCCAAGTTCGTGCCAAAACAAGCTTTGGCAACCCAGGAGCACCACCTTTAGGTGGCCTGGCACAGCACTTAAAGCAACATACTAACCCGAAGCGCAAGCGAGGGCGGTAAGATTTGCCCTCACCTGCGCTTCAGGTCAGGAATGTAGGCCGGGTTATAACCCGGCCTACGCATTGACTTCACCCAGTAGAACTGTTTTCAATCCGCCAGGCTTTGGATTACAATAAAGACTGTCCAATTAAGAAAAGGTAAAAAACAGCATGAGACGGATCAACTATATTTGGCAAAGACTGATAACCCTGGCCCTAACGTTGGCATTCTTGTTTGCCATGCACAGCGACGCCTGGGCAGCGAAACTCAAGAAAGCTACATCTACAGGCGGCGAAAACAGCCAATCCTGGGTAGCCCCCTACGCTTTGGTCATGCTGGCCGTGGGTTTGGGAATGCTATTCGTCTGTCGCACCAGCCGACGATCCGACCGCGCCAAACCCAAAGAATACCAAAGCGTCACCGACTCAACCTGATCTAGTTCCGGCTTTGCGACTTGGACCGCAAGAGAAACTTCGGCCCGCTGATCGCGTGCCCATCAGTGCTCGGTTTGAGGAAACTGGCGATTCGCGAAACCACGATCTCCTGCTCTTTGGCAGTCAGTTCGGGGAAAATCGGCAACGCCAAAACCTCGCCCGCCGCCCGTTCGGTCTCGGGCAACTCGCCGTAGGAAAAGTCCAAATATTCGAAGCATTCCTGCTGATGCAGGCCCAGCGGGTAGTAGATTTCGCTTCCGATCTTCGCCGCCGCCAAATGTTCTCGCAACGCATCGCGGCGTCCGTCCTTCACGCGGATCACGTATTGGTTCCATACGTGTCTGCAATTCGGAGCCGTCGCCGGCAAGACCACGAAGTCCTCCAACGCGGCGATATTGAAGAGTTCCGTATATCTCGCGGCGTTCGCCTGTCGCATCTGCGACCAACGTTCCAGGTATGGCATCTTCACGTTTAAAACGGCCGCCTGGAACGAATCCAAGCGACTATTGACGCCGATCTCTTTGTGGTAATATCGCGGCCGCATGCCGTGTCCACGCAATAATTGCAGTTTGTCGGCCAACTCGTCGTTGTTGGTTGTCAACATCCCGGCATCGCCGGCCCCACCCAAATTTTTCGTGGGATAGAAGCTGAAACACCCGATATCTCCAATTGAACCGGCCCGACATCCGGCGAATTCCGCCCCGATCGCCTGCGCGGCGTCTTCGACGACCGACAACTTCGCTTCCGCGGCAATCTCTCCGATGCGATCCATGTTGGCACACTGCCCAAACAGATGGACCGGGATAATGGCCTTCGTGGCCGGGTTAATCAGCGACTCGATCGACTCGGGACAAATATTGAACGTCTCCGGCTCGATATCCGCGAAAATTGGCGTCGCTCCCAGTCGGGTAACCGCACTGGCCGTGGCGAAGAACGTGAAACTGGGTAAAATAACCTCGTCCGCTGGCCCTACTCCACAGGCCATCAGGGCCAAAAGCAAAGCGTCGCTGCCCGAAGCACACCCTATGGCATGTTTCGCCTGCGAATATTCGGCCACCGATTCTTCCAGCTTAACAACCTCGGGACCGAGCACAAACTGGCCCGAGCGGCAAACGGCTGCCAGCGATTCGGTAAACTCCTCCAGCAGCGGTTCATGCTGTCGCGCTAGATCCAAGAGCGGAACACCCTGTATATCAGACGGTTTTGCTTGCTTTTTCTCCGAATCTTGTCGCTTCTGAACGGTTGACATAGCTATCTTTCCTGGTTTCTCAATATTCACCATCCAGCCGAGTCGCCCAATCGACCCATGTACGCTGGCGATGCAGAAACTAGAGATTCCCGACGTTCGCGTCAAGGTCAGCCTAACCGGTAAGGTTTCACGGCTTTAACTGCCAGGCTGTGCCGCTTTTCAGATCACGCCCAATCCGCCAGATATTCTCGCCCGAGCGAACGTCGAACTCGACCCGATCGGCACCGGGCGTGAACTTCGGTGGCAGCTTTGCGGAAACTAACGGTCGCGTGCCGCCACGATAGGGATGGATAATGGTAAGGAAATTTGCCGGTGCCGCTTTAGTGTGGCGATACCGGAAGGCCTTGCGGGGCTTGCGTTTACCGTACTTCCAAGCGTGCCACCCCTCTTCTTCATGCATGCTGACTGCCGCGTCGGGATCTTGCCAAACCAGCACGTTGGCGTCGTCGAACTTGGTCGTGGCCCAATGATCGGCCGTATTGACCTCGGCAGCGCCCGGCGCGAACTGGAAGTGTAAGTCCAACTCACCTTTGGTATTGCCGATAGCCTTGTCTTTAGCGTTGCAAATAGCTTCGTCGAGAAGCACGAAGAAAGCCTTGTCCACAAACCATACCGTGCGGCGATGGGTTAGCCCGTCGTAGGAATAATTCTCTACGGCCAGCACGTCCAAGTCCGCCGAAGTTTTCCAGAGTAATTGTTTGGCATCGACTCGGGTATTCTTACCATCGAGCGTGAGAGTCTGATGCACGCGTGTTTGACGGTGCCAAGCGCGAGCCTCGGGGTCGTGACCATAGGTATAGTAGCCCGTGTCTGGCATCAACCAGCGTCCATAGGCGGAAAGTTCAAAGGTGCCGTTGTCCTGCTGATCGTGGCCGCTGATCGCTGGCGGCGCGCAATGCAGCGTGAAGAAGATCTGTTCGGGCCCCCAGTCGTCGCGCATCACATATATGCCCGCCAGGGGAAAAGCATAGCTTTTTTGCTGCGGTAAATGCTCGCGTTCGAGTTTAGCCCGAGCTGCATATTTGGGATCGTCGAGCAGGGTCGTGGCCTCGACCAGCCTGGAATATAGAACACCGTGACGACGTTCCCGCTGTGTGACAATCGGTCGCGAGGCGTCGCCGAACATGGGACCGGCCAGTTTCGGCGTAGCAATGGCGAAGATGTAATCGTACATCTTGCGGATTCTATCCAGATAGTCATCGGGCACAACAATGCCTTGTTCGCGCGCCTTGGTAAATATATAGACCGCATCGTCGAGCACGCCCAAGTGGTAACCGAACGACCATTCTCGCTGCACGCCGTCGGCGGTGGTTTGCTCCAGAAAGCTCTTTCTTGTCCGCTCGACGGCCAACTCCATCCAGCGTCGCGAGTCGTTGAATTCCGAAAATGTGGTGGCCACCTGCACAAAGCCGCGTTGCTCGAAAACGGCCTTGTTATGCACCTTACCCATGGGCAGCAGCTCGGTCTTGACCTGATGGTCGTACATGCTCGCCAACAGCACGGCCAGGAACTCGGGTGTGAACGACTCGCCATGGACCAACGCGGGGAACGCTTTACAAATAAACTCGGCACGCACACCGGTCTGGATATCGAGCCAAGCGAAACCACGCCAACGCTTGTAGACGGGATGAGTCTTCTTGCGTTTCTGCAACGGGTGTTTGGCTATCCAATCCCCGGTCAGTTCGACGAAGGCCTTGGCATACTTATCGTCGCGTGTCGCCCCATAGGCCGATGCCAGCGGGGCTGCCCAATAAAACCGGTACATGACAGCAACCCATTCGATATCGCCGCGAGGATCCCACTCCCAGTCGATCTGCCGACCGTAATCGGCCGGCTCGTAAGGCCCCCATTGGAAAATGTGCTTGCAAACATCATCCGCCTTTTTCAGATCCGCCGGCGAAACCTTTTGCCCGGCTTGCGGCAGCGGAAATTTCCCGCGGTAATATGCAAGCAACTCCCCCAACGCAGCCTGGCAATCGCCCTGCTGCTGGGCCTGTTTAACCTTTTCAAGCCCAGGACGACTGAGGTCCAGCTTTGAAAGCACTTCATCAGGGCTCAGAGAACGAAGCTCGTCGGCCGAGATATGAGTGGCAAAAGCCAGCATAGTCAACGCAACAATGCCGAGAGTAAACTTGAGCATCTCCGATCCTCCTATCGCGGGCTGGTTCCACAACTAAAAAAATCTACTTGCCCGACCGCTGTTTGGCATGATCCAAAAACGCCTTCTCGAACGCTGCGTGGATATGGCCGGGGGCGGCGTGTCCCATTTTGGGTTCGTTGATGACTTTCTTCTTGCCACGCAACTGGTTATAAGCCGCATAGCAGGTAGTGGCCGGGCAGGTGACATCGATGAAGCCCACACTCATAATCGCGTCGGCCTTTGCTCGGGAGGCGAAGTTTACGCAGTCGATGTAGCGGGTTGCTGCTAGAATCTTGGCGTCGGGTTTGCCGTCAGACCCGTTAGGCACGATTTTGGGCCAGCCGGCGACGCGGTTGATCGCCGCGCCCGAGTGATCGCACATGGCCGGCACGCCGCTGGCGATGAACGTAACTCGCTCGTCCAGTCCGCCGGCCGCCAGTGCTTGTGCGCCGCCCTGGCTGTGGCCGACGACGATAAACGTCTTGCCGTCCCATTGGGGCTGCGAGACCATGAAATCGATGGCACGCATTAGACGCAGGAACATGCCGTTGAAATACAATGTCTCGCGGCTCTCGCGTCCGCGGTGCCTATAATCCGCCAAATCTGTCTTGCTACGATTCACATAATAGTCCTTCGATTTCCCGTTTGGTATACCGTGGGCGTTGATGTCCATCGAGAGCATCCCCAGCCGCGCGGCCTTCTTCGCATTGGCCAGGCTGGAGCTGCGCACGCCCGCACCATGTACCCAAAGCACGGCCGGCAGGCTCTTGGGCTTGGCGTCCTTGGGACGACCGAAATAGCCCGAGACCGGAGCCCCGCCCGGGCAATTGACCTGCACGTCGAAACACTCCATCTTAGGACTGCCTGAATCGACCGGTGTGAACTTCGACTCCATGGGCATAGCGGCCAGTTTCTTCCTCTGCGCGGCCCAGAACTCGTCGAAATCGTCGGGCACGGGCAGACTCAATTTAATCTCTTCGGGCGAGATAGCGACTCCAATCATAGCCGTCACGCTGCGTGGAGGTTTCTTGCCGTTTGCGGCCTTGGGTTGATAGGCAACCTTACATCGCAAGAAACCGGGCTTGGCCATACAGCCCACGACAACCGCCGGCTGTGCGCCAAGTTCGACCGTACCCTGGGCGAGCCTATTGATACCATCTTCGCTAAGCACATAGCGAACCGTGCCGGTGGCAAGCGGCTTTCCACCGGACGTAGCACTGACTAGGAACTTCACCTCATCGCCAATCTTGTAAACAGAATCCGCACGCTCGGTGTTGACGTCGAGCTTGACCGATCCGGCCAGCACAATTGCCGGCAAAAGCAGCCAGAGGAAAGCTATCGTAGACAGACGCAAAGACGGTTTGGAAAACATGGCGGTGATCCTGGTGGGGTTGCAGGGCGGGAAACTACTGGATGTCCCCAACCTAACACAAGCCCCCCGTCACGTCAAACAAGCCCATTATTTGCTTTCCGCAAGACCCTCGATGAAGATTACGCCGAACGGCTCAAGCTCAATCTTGACCACACCATCGGCCGATACGGTTTTCGACAAAGGAGTACGGCTTTTACCGTGGATCACACGAAGCGTGTATGTATCATCAACCCCCTTGGGGATCTCCCAATCGCGACGTGGCGAGAATTCGAACGATTGTGTTTTATCGGCCGGGTTGCGCAGCACGAGCGTGGCCTTCTTCGGCGTCCAGGCGGCGAATCCGTAGACTTGCGTCTCGCCCGGATCTCCGCCCACCCAATGCGTATCGACCAGAACATCGGAGTTTGCCCGCGACCACTGGGCGGCCCTGGCCAACTCGTCCCACATTTTTGGCGTCAACAAATGTGGGCTGATGTAGAGTTCCTGCAATCCCGTACCGCAGCCGAACATCATCCAAGTCTCGTCGATAACGGATTTCTCATCGCGCGGCATCTTGGCCGGGGTCGACCGCTCGCCCACGCAAAGCCCGTGGAACATGACCGAGTTGAGCGGGTAGAGCGGTCCGCGGCACACTACTCGCCGGAAGGCAAACATGTCGCGATATGTAATCCAACGCTGCCGATTATTTCCCGCGCCGTGATAGTTTACATCGTGGCCCTGCCGCCAGATGGAATCGGCGAACATCGTCCAGAAAGGCGATGCCCAGGTGCCGGTCGTAGCGCTGATAAAGATGTCGGGCTTCTCCTCGCGCAGTTCGGCGACCAACCGCAAGACGGCGTCAATATCCTGGGCGTTTTTACCCCGTTCGCCGCTGGTCATTAAACCGCCACCCATGCCGTCGAACTTGAAGAAATTGGCACCGTACTCCCGGATCATCCGCAGGCAAGAACCGCGAAAGGCGTCGTAATACTTTGGACCCGACATGGCGAATTTACCATCGTTGATTTCCAGCCCCTGTTTTTTTCCGTATGCGAGTCGGGCCTTCTGCGATGTTCCGTAGCCGCCCCACGGTGAGAGCCACACACCCGTCGCGGCGCCATGTTTTTTGCCCGCTTTGGACGTTTCTGAAAAACCGCGGGGAAAGCCGTCGTGGAATTGCCAGAGGGTATTGTGATCGTCCCAGCCGTCGTCCCAAACGAAAGCGTCGAGCTGCGCGCCGCGTTTCTGCACCAGTTCGCGACCGATATGCTCGACGGCATCAAGGCACTCTTGCTCCACCATGCGGCTCAGGGGCCGGCCGATGTTCAGATGGTACCACGAATTGTAATGCAAAAACGGCCGATAAGGATGGGCCCTACGGCGTTCCAGATAATGCAAGAACCCGCGACGCAACTGCCCCGCCGGAACCACGCCCGCCACCGACGAAAAACACCATGGCGTTTGACCCGCACCAAGCGTAATATCACGCGGCAACGAGCAACGGACGACAGATTGCTTGGAAACAACGTTTTCGGCCAGCGGATTTTCAACGGCCAGAAAAATATTGCCGCAAACAACAACCGAGCCGCCCACTTCGCCGACCTGACGGGCGTCGTTGATGGGCGCATCGAGAAAATCGATCCGCTCAATCTTCACGTCGCGTTTGGCCTTCAAGACAAGCGACTGGTTAATGTAGTTCGAACCGTCTCGAAGCTGCGCCGACCAGTTCAGAGTCAGGCCGGATTTTTCGTCGACAAATTCTGCCGATAGCTGCCTGCCCGCAAAGGCGTCTTCCGCGCGTGGGCTGTGGTTCGTGTTTGGTTTTATTGTTTCGCAATTAAAGCTACGCGAGGGCCGAATCGTAGCCAGGTCGATGACACGACCGTCGTTCAATACTATGCGGGGCATATGACCGGATTGCAGCACAAGCGTCTTGTCCGCCGGCCGGTCGGTAATTTCCAGCGACTCGACCCGCCCATCCCGCAAGGCCCAGCGGCAACGCATAACGTCATTCTCCATCCGCATCTGCTGATTGTCGGCTACGCATTGGGCGGCTCCCGGCGGCGTGCCGGGGTATTCGACGGCGGCAACGCAAACGGCCGACCCCAAAGACGCGACTACCAATCCCAAAAAAAATAAAACTTTGGCCATTGCGGACATAGATCGGCTCCTTGTTGAATATTTCCTGCCTGAAATCACTTGTAAGATCGCTGACGGGGACTAATAATGGAATGCGACGAATCCCCTCAAACCTTTGCAAGATCCCATTGCGATGAAAGATCTTATCGGGCCCGGCCTGCACGAAACCAGTGTCATTTCCCAGGAGTATCCTCTGCTGGAAAGTTTTGGCATTTCTTGGACGGGCTTCACGACCGTGGCCGGGGATAGAACTCGCACGGCCGACGCCTTCGACAAACGCTTCGGCCATCTGCAAGTCAGCGTTTCCGGCAAGATCGAAGTGCTCGTCGACGACGAGTGGATGCGATTGCCGTCGAACACGGCATATATAGCACCGCCCGGGGCCGATTGGGCCTGGCGACACAAGGCCGCGGAAAGCACCTGGAAAGTCCTCTTCGTGCGTTTCATGCCGGGCCCCACGGCGCCCATCCCGGCCGATCGTTGCCAGCCGTACATCCTCACCGACAGCTTTCCCGACGATCTACTGGGGGCCTATCGCTTGCTCTATCGCGAGTCGATCACGGCCGGCCGGCCTACCGTAATGCGATGCCTGGGCGAATTGGTCGCGTTCCACGCCCGCCAGCTCATCAGCCGTACGGAGCCCACCAACCAACTGGCCCCGGTATGGATGAAGGTGGCCGCCGATCTGGCCCGCCCCTGGAACCTCAACATGCTCTGCGCCCTTGCACACATGAGCCCCGAAAAACTTCGCTTGCTCTGCCGCGAAGAAACCGGCTACAGCCCCATGCGCTTCGTAAACCGCCTGCGCATGCGCCACGCGGCGGCCCTGCTGCGAGAGACCCACAAAGGCGTGGCCGAAATCAGCCGCCAGGTCGGCTACGAAGATCCGTTCAATTTCTCAACGTCGTTCAAGCGACACTACGGACGGAGCCCGCGAGAATTTCGCAAGGGGGCTTAGCATTCTTAGGTGAATTTCGGGGGAAATTGACCACTTGTTAGCGGCAGGGCTTGTCCCCGCTAACATTGCTAAACATTATTCCATGATATGTCAATCCACCAGTACGCGGTTAATTCGACCGGCAAGCAGGCAGACGATTTCATGCGGGATGGTCCCGGCCAGGCGGGCCAGATTCTCGACGCTGTGCGGGGCGGCCGGATCGGACGAAATCAGCTCTACCTCGTCGCCCAGTTGTGCCTGCGGAACGTCGCTAAGATCGATGGTAATCTGGTCCATGGAAACGCGGCCTCGCACCGGCACCTCGACGCCATGCACGCAAACGGTCGACTTGTTAGACAAACAGCGAAGGTATCCGTCGCCATAGCCCATGGCCACGCGGCCGATACGGGCGGGCCGATCGAAGGTGTACGTCAGGCCGTATCCACAAGACGAGCCGGCCGGGACTTCCTTGACCGGCATCAGTCGGGCCGTTGCCCGCAAGGCGGGTCGTAGCGGCAGGCGGTTCTTCAAATACTGCGAGGGCTGATACCCGTAGGCCGCCAGCCCGGGGCGAACCATGTCGAAATGGGCCTCGGGCAGGTCGATCGTTGCCGCCGAATTGGCCATGTGAACGGTGAGATCCTTGGTATCGTCACACGCGGCCAAGACTTGCTTAAAACAGTCGAGTTGGCCGTGCATGAAGGTCATGTCAGCTTCGTCCGAGGTAGCGAAATGCGAGTACAGGCCCGTCAGCCGCAAGCCGTCTTGCGCGCGAACCAGCCGTAGCAGCTCTGCGGCCTCCTTGGCCAATACGCCCGAGCGGCCCATGCCCGTGTCGACCTTGACGTGTACCTCGGCCCTGCGGCCCAGCCCACACGCGACTTGAGCGATGGGCCCGATTTCGGCGGCCGAGACAATCGTTTGGATCACGTCTCCCACGATCATTTCGCGCAATGCCTCGTCGCGCTGCGGACCTTCGAGATAGGCGGCCGCCGAGAAGAAACTCAGTATCGGCAATCGGCAGCCCAGATCTCGCAGGCAGATCGCCTCTTCCGGAGCGGCAACGGCCAAAATATCGACCGCCGCGGGCAAAGTGTCCTGCTTGGGACACAAAATATCCAAGAGAAGTTTCAGGCCGTGGCCGTAGCAGTCGGCCTTGACGGGCAGGCAAAACTTTACGCCGGGCGCAAGACACCCACGCAGCAAACGGAGATTGTGCCGCACGGCGTCGGCAGAAGTTTCAACGGTAACGTAACTTTGCACAGCGTATTTTGTACGGCGTATTTTGTACGCTGTATTTTGTAAGGACGTGTCGACTTTACCCGGCCGGTTTACGCGATTCGTGGCTGAGGTTTCTGAGGAAACGTTTGGCCGTGATGTAGTCCAGAGAAGAAACTTTTTGGATTTCTTTTTTCATCGTCTTGGAAATCGAATCGGTCGCCTTGCGGACGGCTTCGTAGTCCGCGGGCGAGATGACGCCGGTGGTGGCACGATTTGTGAATGCCGTATCGACAACGGCCCGCTCTTTGGCGTACTCGTCTTTTCGTAGCAGGATAGGCCAGGAAAGCTTGCCACCCACCGAATCGAGTTCGCTGGGGCTGAGCCGTTGCGGCCCGCCGGCCTGGGCCAGACGGATCCAATCTTCTTTTGTTCTTTTTGGTCCGCGTTCGGCCTCGCGTGCTTCACGATTCATGCGTCGCATGTCGAAATAGGTCTGTGTCCACTGTTTGCGGTTGTCTATTTCGTTTTTGCGGGCTTCGGTCATGTTAATGGCCGCTTCGGAAGTGTCCACGCGGGCTTGGCCTTCGGCGCGAATGACGTCGGCCATTCCTCGTGCGCGGCCCTCCGCGACAGTGGAGGCTCGATTATCGACGCCCCAACCGTAGCGATATTGGGCCATTGCGGCCGTGGTGACAAACGCGGTAGCGCCAACGAAGGCAATTGTTAGACTTAAACAGAGAATCTTCATTTTTTGATCTCCAAAATCCCAAAAATTCCGTGACTCTCCATTAAATTTTGCAGAGTCAAGAAAAGGTTGACACATTATTTCACAGCCAAGCCCGTTACTGTATAATAGCGACATTCCGCTCCCGGTCAACTTGCTCGAATGCCAATTTGATAAGGAGGGAATGATTTTCCGCATTTTTCCACCAAATCTTGCAAGCCCCAGAGGCTGAGGACAATGATGAAAAACAAACAATGTGCTCTGATTGTCGGACTGGCCATAGCAACACTACTTAGCGGAGGTATTCTGTTTGCCCAGGATGGGCTGTCCAGCGAAACTGCGGGCTTCGCTCAAAAGATTACCGGTGCACTGGCCGATCTGGGCTCAAGCGATGAAGCCAAGAAAATCGCGGCCATCGATCAACTGGGACAATTGGGAGCAACCGCGGCCGTAGACAAAAGCGGGGTGGTTGACGCGTTAGCAGCACAACTACAAAGCAGTTCACCCGTTGTGCAAGCCCACGCCGCGCACGCCTTAGGGCAAATGGGAGCCAAGGCTAAGCCAGCCAGTGAAGCCTTAATAGCGCTGGTCGGCAGCGACGACGAAACGTTGCGTCGCGAGGCTGTGCGGGCTTTGGCCAAGATTCGCCCGGGCCCAAAACGGACGGTGCCGGCATTGGCCCGCCTTTTGGCCGACGGTTCTCCCACGGTTCGTACCAGCGCGTTGCACGCCTTGGCCGAGGTCGGCGCACCGGCGGTTCCCATGTTGATCGAGGCCTTGGGCAACGATAAGACCGACTATTGGGCCATGCTGGTCCTGGCCGAGCTTGGACCCGATGCCAAGGACGCGATTCCGGCTTTGGTCGAGCAACTCTCCAGCAACCGCGCGGAAAATCGCCGCGAGGCCTTGATTTGTCTGGGCAAGATCGGCCCCGCATCGGCGTCGGCCATTCCGGCCCTCGAAAAACTTCTGGACGCTCGCCGCGGCGACGCCGTCCTGGGCGTGGCCTTCGTGTTGGGCAGCATCGGCCCCGAGGCGAAAAAAGCCGCCGACCGGCTCAAGCCCTACGTGGCCGACCCCGATCAATTGACGCGCATGACCTGTGCCTGGGCCATTGCAAAAACGAATCCCAACAACAAGATGCTGGTGCGTCGCGCCACAAAGATCCTGGCCGAATCGCTCCGCAGCAAGCAGCCGCGCGTGCGTCTGGCGGCCGTGCGTGGCCTGGCCAGCCTTCGCCCCGGCCCGGCGATTGCCATGCCCGCCATTCGCGAGGCCTTGATGAACGCCGACAAGGAAACCCTCGACTCGGCTCTCGAAGCCCTGGCCTCGATGGGAGAGTCTTCCGTGCCCAATCTGGCCCGCGTGCTGCAGGACAAAACCTTGCGTCGCAAAGCGGCCATGATCCTCGCCTACATGGGCCCCAAAGCCAAGATGGCCGTGCCTGCCCTGATAGCCTCGTTGCGTGACGAGGATCCCAAAACGCGTCGCGAAATTATCTTCGCCCTGGGTTCGGTCGGACCGGCCGCCTCGCGGGCTGTTGAGGCCCTCGCGCAGTCTCTAACTGACGAGGACATGGACGTTCGCTACAGCGCGGCCTTTGCCCTAGGTAAAATCGGCCCCGCTGCCGCAGACGCCGAGCCGGCACTGGTCAAAAACCTCGACAGCCCCGACAAGTTCCTGGCCCTCGTCAGCGCCTGGGCCTTGGTCCAAATCGCCCCCGACAGCGATTTGACCCTAACGAAAGCCATGCCCCTCTTGATCGACGGCCTCACCAACTCCGCCGCCACGGTCCGCATCGAAGCCGCCACCGCACTAGGAGCACTAGGCCCCAAAGCCAAACCGGCCATCGCCCCGCTACAAAAATTGCTCACCGACCCAAACCAGCAAGTACAAGCCGCCGCGAAAAAAGCACTCGAAGCCATCGAGTAGGGTGCGTCCGCGACGCTCCAGAACGTTAGCGGCGGGGCTTGTCCCCGCGCTGGGTGCCATGCCCACGCTTGCCGTGGGCATGTGAAACCTCCCTCCAAGCAAATAATATGCCATAGTATAAGAGCGACCGGCTAACCGTTCGTCCTTGCTCAACAGGCAATATTTCTGTAACCCGATACAAACCGGGAGGAATGATCATGGCATGGGTCTGGCTAATTTCAGCGGGCGTCTTAGAAATTTTCTTCGCCACGCTCCTGAAAATGTCAGAAGGCTTCACCAAGCCGTTGCCTTCGATCGGCTTTGTGATTTCTGCGGCTTTGTCGTTCTATTGCTTGACCAAGGCAATGCAGGAAATCCCCATCGGAACCGCATATGCCGTGTGGACGGGAATCGGAGCCGCGGGAGTAGCCATACTCGGCATCGCATTATTCCACGAATCAGCCGCCGCGCTTCGCCTCTTTTTTATAGCAACACTCGTAGCTTCGATAATCGGCCTGAAATTCGTAACGCCGGTTTAGGCTATATGGCAAAGTCATAAATGCGGTACATACGAAATTTGAATTCGTCAAAACAGTTCTGCCCCGTTTTCGTCCGCGTTTTTGTCCCTCTTGTCTGATTTCCTCCGTCACGGAAATATAGAGGCCATTTTCTGGCATTTCTTGGGGGGTGTGCTGCCTAAAGTGTTGATAATCAGTTTTATTTTATTACACTGGGTAGTACGAATGGCGGTCATATGCATGTTTGGTTACTTTTACCCAGCGGGGAGGATGTGGCAGATGAGTTCTAAGATTCAAGTGAAACGTTTGGCGGCTATTTTGTTGCTGGCCTTATCGTCGACGGCACAAGCCGAAACCCCCGTCGTCGAGTGGACCCGCCAACTGGGCACGGTCAGGACCGACGGTGGACGGGGCGTGTCGGTCGATGGCAGCGGCAATGCCTATGTCACCGGGCGCACCTACGGCGGCCTCGACGGCAACACTAGCGCGGGCAGCGACGACATGTTTCTGACCAAGTTCGACACGACCGGAACCAAGCTGTGGACGCGGCAACTGGGCTCGACTAAAGACGACCAGAGCTATGGCGTGTCAGTCGATGGCAGCGGCAACGCCTATGTCACCGGGTACACCAGGGGCGATCTCGACGGCAACATCAGCGCGGGCGACGACGACATGTTTCTGACCAAGTACGACACAGTCGGCACCAAGCTGTGGACACGGCAACTGGGCACGTACAGCGACAATCGAGGTCGGGGCGTGTCGGTCGATGGCAATGGCAACGCTTATGTCACTGGGTCCACCTTCTTCGGCCTCGACGGCAATACCAGCGCGGGTGCCTTCGACATGTTTTTGACAAAGTACGACACGTCCGGCACCAAGCTGTGGACGCGGCAACTGGGCACGGCCCAGCACGAATACGGCCTGGGCGTGTCGGTTGATGGCAGCGGCAACCCCTATGTCACCGGCTTCACCTACGGCAGCCTCGACGGCAACACCAGCGCGGGCGGCAACGACATATTTCTAACCAAGTACGACACCGTCGGCACCAAGCTGTGGACGCGGCAACTGGGCACGGCCGACTACGACGATGGCCGGGGCGTGTCGGTTGATGGCAGCGGCAACGCCTATGTAACCGGGTACACCAAAGGCGGCCTCGACGGCAACACCAACGCGGGCGACGGAGACATGTTTCTGACCAAGTACGACGCAAGCGGCACCAAGCTGTGGACGCGGCAACTGGGCACGGCCAACAGCGATCTCGGCAATGGAGTGTCGGTTGATGGCAGCGGCAATGCCTATGTCACCGGGGGTACCGACGGCGGCCTCGACGGCAATACCAGCGCGGGCAGCAGAGACATATTTCTGACCAAGTACGACACGGCCGGCGCCAAGCTGTGGACACAGCAACTGGGCACGGCCAACTCCGAATACGGATCAGGCGTGTCGGTCGATGTCAGCGGCAACGCCTATATCACCGGGGGCACCAGCGGCGGCCTCGACGGCAACACCAACGCGGGC
>CAZISU010000028.1:0-15391 GCA_964541935.1 uncultured Planctomycetaceae bacterium
CACTTATCACGGGAACGGGACTTTTGAACGTTCTAACCAGTACGTGGGTTCCAATGCCGGGCGATACCAACGGAGACAATGTGGTAGATGACGCAGATGCCGCTGCCTTGGCCGCGAATTGGCTAAGTACCTCCGCCACCTGGAGCATGGGCGATTTCAACGACGATCAGGTGGTCGACGCCGAAGACGCCACGATTCTGGCCGCGAATTGGCAAGTAGGCTCGACCGCGGCCGTGCCCGAGCCGGGTGCAATCGCCCTGCTGGCCACCGGCCTGATCGGATTGTTGGCATCGGCCTGGCGGAAACGGAAGTAAGAACAATGGAATGCAGTCTTGTTGCGACGGTTCAACTGTCGCAACAACACTTTTGCAAACCGAAGAAGCACGAGAATAAAAACTGATAAGCATCACAAGAACCTTCTTGAAAGAGCGAAGTTGTCATGATTGTACGTCCTGGATGGATCGGAAATAACGGTGTGTGTATCGCGTTAGCACCGATGTTGCTCTTGGTTGCCATGGTGGAGTCGGTAAGGGCCGACACACCGCCCGGCTACGTGGATGCTTCCTCGTATGGCTACAACACGACGGATGCGACGGCCGCACTGCAAGCTGCCATCGACACGGGGCTAGACGTATTTGTTCCCAACATGGGAACGGACTGGTACATCACACCCATCTCGCTGACAAATAACAATCAGAAGATACTCTTCGAGAGTGGCACGATGATTACGGCCAAGCCGGGAGCGTTCAATGGCGCTAACGATTCACTTTTCAGGGTGCAGGGAAAAACCGGCGTTAGTTTAATCGGCCCGGGGGCAATATTGACTATGCAACAAGATGATTATACCCTGCCGCCTTATCCCCGCGGTGAATGGCGGCACGGAATCCTTTTGTGGGACGCAACAGACTGTACGATCGATGGCTTGACGATCAAGGACACGGGCGGAGATGGGATTTATGTGGGAGCCCCCGCAGGCTCATGGTCCCGAAATATAACCATCAAGAACGTCGCCGTGGACAATGCTTACCGTAACGGTATCGCTGTGACAAGCGTCGACGGCCTGCTGATTGACAACTCGCTGATCGTGAACACCAGCGGCACGCTACCTAAAACGGGAATTGACTTTGAACCCAACTCCAATGCCCAGAAGATTGCAAACGCTACGGTTCGCAATACCATTGTCAATGCCAATAATGGGGAGGGTATAACTTTTCAGCTCAGCCAGATCGTGACCGGCTATTATGTCGCAGCGGCGACCGGCTGCAGTATTGAGAACGTAACCATTGTTGGCAATAAGAGCGAAAGCTATGGCGGCATCACGCTTACGCGGGCCACGACCGGACTTACGATCAAGGACTCGCTGATCGCGAATAATGAGTGCGTCGGATTTGTAGGTTTCTGGGAAGGGGGTGGCCCGGCGACGGGCGAACCCCGCAACGAGATTACCTACAGCGATTTCTCGAACAACACGGGCGGCGATTTGGAGGGCTGGGTTGCGAAAGGAACCGGCTGTGTGACCGCGGCGCCGATGTTTTACTCAACGGACATCAACAGCCCTTATTATATGTACCTGGACCCAAGCTGTTCGTCGCTTATCACCCAGGGCGACAGCGATGGCGGGTTCATGGGGGCAAGGCCCGTGTATTCCGGAGATCGCACATGGACGAATGCCGGAGGTGGTAGCTGGTCTTCGGCGAGCAATTGGTCCGGTGGCGTTGCGGCAAGCGGTCCCGACGTTACGGCCGACTTCAGTACGCTTGATATCACCAGTTCCATAACGGTGACGCTGGACGGCCCAAGGACCATCGGCCACCTCGTAATTGGCGACACGACGGTTTCAAACGGCTGGACCCTGAGCGGCTCCACGCTGACGATGGACACCACGACCGGCTCAGCCCCCACGATCACGTCAAATGATTGGATAGCCACGATTAAGTCGCAGCTTGCCGGCAACGACGGCCTCACCACGTCCGGGGTGTTGAACTGGCAGGTAGTTGACACGAATTACAATACGATTACGGGTCCGGTCACTGTTGCCGACGGCTTGCTAAAACTCACGAGGAGCGGCACTAGCGCACGTTTTTTCCAAGGCACCGACGTCAGTTTCGTGGTCGAGAGCGGAGCCACGCTCGAAAACGCCGGAGCGCGCAACACATTCACGGATGGTAGCTACGATCCCATTCCAATTACTCTTAAAGGGGGCACCCTTAAGCTCAGTTCCGGTGATCTGTATCTTAATAACCTCAGCATGAATATAGCTGCGAGTGCGGTTATAAACAACAGCGTCTACACGTACGTGAGTCAAGCCGCCTGGACGGTCGAAGCTTCCGCATCCGGTTCAACCGTTTCCGGTTCCGGCCCGTTGACTCTGATAAACTCGGGCGGGGTCAGCGAGTTTAATATTGACGTGGCTCGTGGCACGGAGGACGCGGATCTCACGATCGGCACGGCGATAGTGGATCACGCTAGTTATCCGGGCGCGCCCGTTGTCAAGAAGGGTGACGGAATTCTCGCTCTGACTGGAGCGAACAGCTACGCCGGAAACACGGTGGTCGCAGCCGGCACGCTATCCATTAGCAATGCGTATCTAAGCGACACGGCCGATATTTTCGTCGTCACTGATGCATTCCTCAACCTGGGATTCATCGGTGCGGACACGATTGATGAATTGTACATCAACGGCAAGGCCGCGGCCGTTGGAACATGGGGAGCCCTCGGATCTGCCGCGGATTACAACACTCCCCTGATTACGGGAACCGGCCTCTTGAACGTTTTGAGCGGCACGTGGACACCGATGCCTGGCGATGCCAACGGGGACGGAGCGGTCGATAACAATGACGCCGCGATCTTGGCTGCGAATTGGTTAAGCACCTCCGCCACTTGGAGTATGGGCGATTTCAACGATGACGACGCGGTCGACGGCTTGGACGCCACGCTGCTGGCAGCGAATTGGCAAGGAACGTCATCCGCGTCCGTGCCCGAGCCGGGTACGTTGGCCCTGTTGTTGACTGCCGTATTGTCGTTGGTGTCCCAGCAACGCGCCCGGTTTTTGTAAGGATATCTGGCATTACCCGTAAGCGATAAAAAATGGAGACAGATAAAATATGAATACGTCTTATCGAAATCGAGCTTTCACCCTGGTTGAACTCCTGGTCGTGATTGCGATCATCGGCATCTTGATCGCGCTGTTGCTGCCTGCCGTACAGGCCGCTCGCGAAGCGGCACGTCGGATGCAATGCAAAAATAATCTCAAGCAGATTGCCACGGCCTTTGCCGTTCATGAAAATACACACGGTTTTTATCCTTCCGGCGGCTGGGGCGTCTGTTGGATAGGTGATCCCGACCGTGGCATGGGCAAAAACCAGCCGGGCGGCTGGGTGTTCAGTATCCTGCCCTTTGCCGAACAATTGTCTGTCTACGATATGGCTTCCGATGGCGATCCCGACACGATTACCGCCCAACAAATGGCGGGGGCCAGAGAAACGTTGGAAACTCCGCTGGCGTTCATGAATTGCCCTTCGCGTCGAAGAGCAGCGGCTTATCCGTTTATATTCCAACCCAGTTCAGGATTTCCTGACCTTGTCAATTCTGATCGGCCCGAGAAGGCCGCAAGAAACGATTACGTCGCCAACTCCGGCACGCGATACGCAAGCGTCGGTTATGTTAGGGTGCCGTTCACTCTAGCTAATGCAAACAGAAGCGACTGGAAATGGGCCGATGATGTGCTGGACGTAAGTGGCGAATACTTCTATAGAGGCACGGGTATTTGCTATCAGCGGAGCGAAATTCAAGCTCGCGATGTTACCGACGGAACAAGCCACACTTTGCTGGCCGGCGAGAAATACATGGACCCCAATCACTACGAAGACGGTGGGGACTCAAACGATTTTGTCTCCATGTATGTCGGCGACAATAATTGCGTACTGAACATGGCCCATAAAAACCGATTGCCGTGGGCACTCGACACGCCTGGCTTCTGGACCTGGGGCTACGGCAGTCCGCATCCCGGCGGCTGGAACTGCGTTTTTGTCGATGGATCCGTGCATACGATACCTTACGATACGGAACTGAGTATTTGCCAGGCATTTTCGCATCGATCCGATGGCGAAGTGGTCGCGCTCGAAGAATAGACATTCAAATCTCCATCAGATACAATCATTCATATGACGTATCCAATCTTGACATGCTATTTCGGAGAATCAGTTATGCGCGGCTTTATTACGTGTTTTGTGGTCGGTTGTGTGTTGATATTCGCTTGTTCGAATGTCCGTGCTGGCGAGTTAGACGTTTTGCCAGGTGAAATTGAGGGTGTGAAGCCGGGCGGGATGATGAAGGGCCATCTGTTGGGGAAGATTGAACAACCCATTCAGCGTTGGAAGAATGATTACGAGAAGCG
Organism: uncultured Planctomycetaceae bacterium; assembly: GCA_964541935.1. Classification (GTDB taxonomy): domain Bacteria; phylum Planctomycetota; class Planctomycetia; order Pirellulales; family Thermoguttaceae; genus JAFGTN01. Next base: position 4,397 of record CAZISU010000028.1, read on the forward strand.
GAAAACGCCGCAAGCAATTGCCGCTTATCAAAGCCAGATGCGGGAATGGGTTTTGCAGGCGATCGGCGGGTTGCCGGAGCGGACACCCTTGCAGGCGCAAGTTACCGGGACGGTTCGTCGCCCCGGGTATCGTGTGGAGAAGATTCTTTTTCAGAGTCAGCCGAAGCATTTTGTGACGGGGCTTTTGTTTTTGCCGGATGCGGAACAATTCAAGCCGCCGTATGCGGGCGTAATTTCGCCGTGTGGGCACAATCCGCTTGCCAAGGAGCAAGAAGTATATCAATCGATGGGCGCGACGTTGGCGATCAACGGCATTGCGGGGTTGGTGATCGATCCGATTGACCAGGGCGAGCGGGGTCAGTATTTGGGCGAGGGTGGGTGGCCGAAGTTGTCGAGCGTTTCTGGACATATCAATGTGGGGATCGGGTCGATTTTGTTAGGACGCAACACGGCCAGGTTCGAGATTTGGGATGACATGCGGGCGATTGACTATTTGCAATCGCGCGAAGATATCGATCCAAAGCGCATCGGGTGCGCTGGCTGCAGCGGCGGCGGCACGCAGACGAGCTACATGGTGGCGTTGGATGATCGCATCAGCGCGGCGGCGCCGAGCTGTTACATTACGAGCATGGAACGTCTGTTGCCCACGCGGGGGCCGCAGGATTGCGAGCAGAATCTTTTTGGGCAACTGGCGTTTGGACTGGAACACGCCGATTGGCTGATGATGCGGGCGCCTTGCCCGACTTTGATTTGCGCGGCGACCAAAGACGCCTTTGATATCGGCGGGACTTGGGAGACGTTTCGCTATGTCAAGCGGCTTTATAGTCGCATGGGTTTTCCCGAGCGTGTGGACATTTTGGAAGATGACGTGATTCACAGCTACAAAGCGGGGCACCGCGTGGGCACGACCCAATGGATGTCGCGGTGGCTGTTGGGCAAGGATCGACACATTGCCACGCCGAAGATCGAGTTGCTTTCGAAAGAAGAGTGCCGCTGCACGCCCCAGGGCAAGACGATGTTGCTGCCCGGCGCGCGTTCGGTTTACGATTTGAATGAAGACTACGAACGTGAATTGGCGAAACAACGGAAGGCTAAGTGGGCCGCGGGCGAGCGGGCGGAACTGCTGGCAGAGGTGCGACGTTTGGCCGGCGTTCGCAAACTGTCGGAGTTGCCCAAGCCGCGGGTAGAATCGCGTGGCACGCTTGTGCGAAATGGGTACAAAATCGAAAAACTTCTCATCGAGCCCGAGGCGGGCGTCGCGTTGCCGGCGCTGCTCTTCTTGCCCGAGAAGCCCAAGTCGGGCGACGTGGTTTTGTACGTTCATGAACGAGGCAAATCGCAAGACGCGGGCGTCGGTGGTCCGATCGAGCTGCTGGTCCGCGCCGGCACAACGGTTCTGGCCGTCGACGTTCGCGGTACGGGCGAGACGCAGGCGAAGCAAAGCGACCGCGGTTACAGTGATGAATTCAAGGACGCGAGCCTAGCTTACCTGTTGGGCCGCTCGTACGTCGGCATGAGGGCCGAGGACGTGTCGGTCTGTGCCCGCTATGCGGCCCAGCGCACCGGCGCGGACGGCATGCGTCTGATTGCAGTGGGCAATGTGGGCATACCCGTCCTGCACGCGGCCGCGTTGGAGCCACAGTTGTTCGACTCGGTGCGAATATCGGGTATGCTGAAATCCTGGGCGACGATTATCCACGGCCGTTTGAACCAGAACCAAATGCCCAATGTGGTGCATGGAGCACTTGAACACTACGATCTGCCCGAGTTGATGAACACGTTGGGTGCAAAGATCGCGGTCGGAGGGCCCGTCGACGCGATGGGGAATTGATAGAGGGTTGAGGGAGAAGTTATTAGAAATACTAACCCGAAGCGCAAGCGAGGGGCGCAAAACACATGGATGCGTCGCATCGCCCTCGCTTGCGCTTCGGGTTAGTGTTTCACGCTAATAACATTTACTCATGTTTTTAATAGAGATCATAGAGAGGATAGCAGTATGGCAGAGCGTGTAATGATTCCGGAGGCAGAATACCAAGAACGGATTAAGAAGGCGGCGAAACTTGCTGCGCAACGGGGGTTGGATGTTCTTGTGGTTAATTCGAACGAGGCCGACTACGCCAACGTGCGTTATTTTTCGAACTTTTGGCCGTTGTTCGAGACGGCGGGCGTGGCTATCAGTCCGTCGGGCTCCGCGGCGTTGATGGTGGGGCCGGAGAGCGAAGAGTATTCGGCCGACCGTAGTATGATCCAGAATATCTTCCTGTTGATGGAGTATCGGGAATCGGCCGACCCGGCTTATCCAGAGGTGACGGCTTCGAAGTACACCGATGTGTTCAAGTCGATTGGCGTCACGGGCAAGAAGTTGAAGATTGGCGTGGGCGGGTATCTGGTTAGCAATCCGATTCAGTTGGCCGGTTTGAAGGAATGTTATCCCGACTGCGAGATCGTGCGGGCCGACGACATTATGGTCGAACTGCGCAGCGTCAAGTCGGACAACGAAATCGCTTGCATCCGCGAAGGGTTGCGGATTACGGAGATTGCCACCGAAGAGGTTATCCGCCAGATTCGGCCGGGCATGACGGAATTGCAGATGGTGGGCGTTGCGCAAAAGGTAATCTACGAAAACGGGGCCGAGTACGAAGGGCTGCCGATGTACGTCTTCAGTGAGAAGTCGACACGGCACGCCATTTCGCGGTCGACTTACCGCGAGATTCAAAAAGGGGACATAGTTCAGTTGAACCTCTCGGCCAAGATTAACGGCTATTCGCCCAGCATCGGCATGCCCATCAGCATGGGAAAACTGACCGACCACAAGCGGGAAATCGTCGAGTTCGGCCTGGAGGCCCATCGCTGGACCTACGACCAGCTCAAGGCCGGTGTATTGGCGTCCGACGTGGCCAACGGTTACATCGAGTTGTTCAAACAGCGTGGCTACTACGACAACTATTTGTATGGCCCCTGCCACGGCACGGGGCTGATCGAGGTCGAAGCGCCTTGGATGGAAAGCAGTTCGAACTACAACTTGGCCGAGAATATGACGTTCCAGGTCGACACGTTCGTTTCTACGAAGGAGTTTGGCATTCGCTGGGAAACCGGCGTGGCAATTCGCAAAGACCACGCCGAGCTTCTCTCGCAGCCGATCGGGAAGATTCATGAACTCGATGTTTAGGCGGAACTAGAAACATAGCGCGGAAGGACGGTTCACGATGGCCAAGAAGAAGACACGGACGAAACGAGTAAAACAAACCAACGTCGACGACAGCCCCTTCGACGTGTTGCTGGGCTTCGACATGGAGACCGACATCGGCTCGTTCACGCCCTTTTACGAAGGCGTCAAGCACGGCACGCCCCGTATTCTCAAACTGCTGAAGAAGTACGACATCCCGGCCACGTTTTACTGGACCGGCCACGCGGCCGAGACTAACCCCAAGATGGTCGCACGCGTGCGCGACGCGGGTTACGAGACGGGCTGCCACGGGCTTTATTACGAAACGCTGGGCGATCCGATTTTCCCCTTGCCCAACAACTGGCCCATTTTGCCGTCGGAGGTGGAAGGCCGTCTGAGCGAGGCCACGCGGATCGTGCGCAAGGTGAGTGGCGTCCGTCCGGTAAGCTTCCGCTGCCCGCGACTGTGGGGCAGCACCAAGGTGCTTAACGTTTTGGAAAAGCTGGGTTACGTGTCCGACGCCTCGTTCCCGTTGTACTTCTACCGCGATCCGTTCGTGCCCTACCATCCGTCGGTGAAGGACTGGACGAAAAGGGGACGGATGCGGATCGTGGAGATTCCCAACTTCTGCGACCTTAGCATGAAGAGCAACGATCCGTATCAGCGCGATCGCGACCAGTGGCCCTTGTATCGCACCAAGTCTGCGCGGGCGCTGATGAAAAAGGCCGACGGGTTCATCGAATTCATCCAAGCCTGCGGCAAACGGCCGGTGGTTTGTTTTTATCTGCACCCGTGGGAGTTCCATCCCATGCCGCAAGGTATGCTCGATTTTGGCGAAAGCCTGGTCAAGCCGCTGCCGTTTATCACGAAAAACTGTGGTGAAAAGGCGGTAGAACAACTCGATATCGTCTGCGACATGCTCAAACAACGCGGTGGGCGGTTCGTCACGGCCGAACAACTGGCGGCGGAGTATTGATGAAAGCCACGCGACTGTTAGCAGCCTTGAAGAAGGCCGGAAAACGGACTCACATGGTGGGCAACCAGCAGGCCGGCGTCATCGTTGCGCTGGACATGGAAGGCCGTTGGTTCGCGGTGCTCGACGGCGAGGTGCTCAACCGCGTCAATCTCGATGCCGTCGCCGGGCAGAGTACACACAAAGAATATCTCAACCCGGGCGGTGATGGGCTCTGGCCGGCGCCCGAGGGGACGACGTTGGGATACGAGTACTCGACCGGCGACTGGCGTGTGCCGCCGGGTCTTACCGCGGCGCGTTATCTGGTGACGTGGGCGGCCGGACGCAGCGCCGCGATCCGCGCGGAAGTCGATCTCGTGAACAACCGTGGGCTGGGCGTGCCCACTGTTTTCGGTCGCTGTATCACCGCCATTGCGGGCAAAAGGTCGCTCACCGTCAAGGTTAAAGAGAGCATCACATACATCGGCCGCGTGCCGTTGCGTCGCGCCGAATGCCGCTTGACACCCTGGACTCTCTGCCAGTTCGACAGCGGCCCCGGCTGCGAGGTAGTTTTTCCATGCACGCGAAAGGCGTCGGTTTGGGATCTTTACGAATCGCCGTGCAACGATCAACGCGAGTGGGACCGGCGATTGTGCCACACGAAGACCGACGGCTCGGGGCGTTATCAAATCGGCATCGCCAAAAACGTGCCGTGGATCGAGTTTCGTAATCCCAGCCGTGGGCTGATCGTGCGTCGCAACGCCGAACCGCTGCCGTCGGGCCGGTCGTATATCGATATCAGCGACGCCGCGCCCGACGTTTTGCCAAGACGAAAGGGCGTCCGTTACAGCGTGTATAGCGATACGGATAAGTTCATGGAAATCGAAGCGGCCGGCGGCTGTCCGGCGATCATGCGTCCGAACGCGGAAATGAGCCTCACGGTCAGCACGCGATTCTCGCTGACATAACACCAATGAACTAGCATTTCAGCCGAATGGGAAAAATATTATTCGCCACAGATGAACACCGATAAACACAGATTTTATAACTACTGAAAACAAGCCATATTAAGGGAACACTAATATCCACTAATCAACATAAACAAGTTAACAATGTGGTCTCATCTGGTGTTTATCCGTGTTCATCTGTGGCTGATTAAATCGTCTGTATACTTCATTTAGCTGAAGTGTTTACAAATAAAGGAAACGACATGGAACAAATGATCGGAGTCATTCTGTTGGCGGCGGGCGGTTTTTCGGCGGCCAGCTTTTACGTGCCGTCCTATAAGATCAAAAAGTGGTCGTGGGAAACCTACTGGATCACGCTGGGATTCGTGGCCTGGATGATCATGCCCACCGTGGCCGGGCTGCTAACCACACCCGACCTGTGGGGCATCCTCCGCGCCTGCCCCATGAGCAGCGTGGCCTGGGCATATTTGTTCGGCGCGTTGTGGGGTTTCGGTGGCCTAATGTGCGGCCTGGCCCTGCGATACCTGGGCCTCTCGCTGGGCCAATCGATTTCGCTGGGCGTCTGCGCCATCGTCGGCACGCTTGTGCCTGCCGCCATCGAAGGCAAGCTGGGCCTGCTGTTCTCCACGCTTCCCGGCGCGATCGTTCTGCTGGGATTTTTGGTCTGCCTGGTCGGCATCGCCCTGTGCGGCTATGCCGGCGTGCTCAAAGAAATCCAACTCACCGACGACGAGAAAAAAGAGTCGATTAAAGATTTCTCTCTCATGAAAGGCACCATTTTTGCTGTCTGCGGCGGCATCATGAGCGCCAGCATGGCGTTCGCTTTCACGTTCGGCATGCCCATCGCCGACGCAGCCACGGCGGCCGGCACCGTGGATGTCTTCAAAAACATGCCGCTTTTGGTCCCGGCCCTAGCCGGCGGGTTTACCACCAATTTCATCTCCACAATGATCATCACGGCCCGCAAAAAAGCCTTCGGCGATTACGTTATCCGTCCGCGCAGCACGCTGTATTACAACTACTTCCTGGCCGTCATTAGCGGCATCCTGTGGTACGGCCAATGGTTCTCCTACGGCACCGGCAAGACCAAAATGGGCGACTACAGCTATGCCGCCTGGAGCATTTTCATGGCCGCCATCATTATCTTCAGCAACTTCTGGGGCCTGCTGCTGAAAGAATGGAAACTGGTCGACCGCCGCACGAAAACATACCTCTGGCTCGGCATCCTCGTGCTCGTCATCTCCGTCGTAATGATCGGCATCGGCGACGGGCTGGCCCGTAGTGCAGAGCTGCCACCCGAAACTGTTGAGCTACAATACGAAATTTGACACCAGATTGAAATCCGAGTAACTTCGTGTTAGTCCAGCCGATTGCGGCGGTTTTGGAATAATGCGAGGGATAAATATTTGGGAACACTAATACGCACTAATCAACACTAATAGTTCTAAGAAGTGAAATCACCTGATAATAGGCGAAGGTCCAAGGATATTATGAAACACATGACATCACGATACTGCTTGTTAGCCGTGGCAGTTTGCTTCTTGGCAACCTGCCTGAACTCTACCACAGCGATTGCGCAAATTTCTCCGGAAGGCATGCCAAAAGGCATCTCGCCACCGCCCGCCCAGCCGGGTGAAGACACATGGGCGTTTATCGAAGACCTCAAATCGCCGCTTTGGGTCGGTCACATATGGAGCCCGCGCGAAGCCAGAGTCAAAGAAGCTGACTTGCGAAGCGGCGTTCGCGTCGACGCCCGCTTCCCCGACCCCGAAGGCCTGCTGAAAACGGCCTATAATGATCTTGGCGATTTCCTCGCGGCTGGCGATGTTTCGCAAAACGGCCCGTACGTTATTGAAACCGCAAAGGTCGATACTCCCAAATTCGAAGCCTACCGCATCGAGGTTAGCAAGGACCGTTGCCGCATCCTGGCCGCCGACACCGAAGGCATCCGCCGCGGCATCTTTTACGTCGAAGACATGATGCGCCGCGCCGGCGGCCCGTTCCTGCCGTTGGGCACACTGGAGCGAACGCCTTTCATCAAATCCCGCATCTCCCGTTGCTTCTTCGGCCCCATCAAGCGTCCGCCAAAGAACCGCGACGAGCTCATGGATGACGTCGATTACTATCCCGAACAATACCTAAACCGCCTGGCCCATGAGGGAATCAACGGCCTGTGGCTATCTGTCACCTTTAAGAATCTGAGCAAGACGAGCATCGTCCCCGAGTACGGCAAAACGGCCGACCGTCGCTTGGCCAAGCTGCGAAGGACCGTTGGAAAATGCCGCCGCTATGGCATCCGCATTTACATTTTCACGACCGAGCCCGCCGCCTGGGAAAAAGATCTACCGGCCCTGAAGAATCATCCGGAGCTAGGCAGCACGCAACACCCATGGGACCGGAGCAAGCTATGCTGCTGCCCCTGGTCAGACGCGATGCAACAATACCTCTACGAAGCGACCAACAGCATTTTTTCGGCCGTCCCGCACCTGGGCGGACTGATTAACATTTCACACGGCGAGCGTTGCACTACGTGCCAAAGCTCGGTTAGCGCCACCTCCAATGCACGGGCCGCTTGTCCCATTTGTGCCAAAAAGGAGCCTTGGCAAGTACTCCGCAAAACGCTCGAGCCCATGGCCCGGGGCATCAAAGACGCCAACCCCGACGCCGAACTCATCGCCTGGTTCTACATGCCCCAGAGCACCGACCTGGCCGAATGGGTTTATGAAATTCCCAAGCATATGCCGGAAAACGTCACGTTCCAGTTCAACTTCGAGTCGGGCGTGGTTAAAGAAATGCTCGGTAAGAAACGCATCGGCGGCGACTACTGGATCTCCACGCCCGGCCCCAGCCACCGCTACGTGCGTATGGCCCACAACTCACAAAAGGCCGACGGCTCGCTTTCGGCCAAGATCCAAACAGCCTGCTCGCACGAGGTGGCCACCGTGCCCGTCGTTCCAACCCCGGGCCTCCTCTACCAGAAATTCCGCGCCATGCGCGAACTGGGCGTATCACGCGTGATGCTCTGCTGGTATTTCGGCAACTATCCCGGCATCATGAACAAGGCGGCCGGCGAACTCTCCTTCGAGCCCTTTCCTAAAACCGAAGAAGAATTCCTGCGCCGCTTGGCGGGCCCCGAATGGGGACAGAACTCCGACGCGGTTTCAGCGGCCTGGCAAAAATTCGCCGAAGGCTACGGCCATTTCCCCTTGACCAATTATTTCCAATACTACGGCCCCATGCACGACGGCGTGGTCTGGCCGCTACTATTGCGTCCACAAGACGCCCCGCTGGGGCCGACCTGGCAAATCGCCTCGCCCTGGTCGCAAAAAACCTACGCGCCCAGCGGCGACCGCGTGGGCGAAGCCCTGGGTCCAGATTTCACACTCGACGAAGGCGTCGAACTCTGTCGCACAATGAGCGACCGCTGGAACGAAGGCGTCGATATTCTGCGTCGCATCGAAGCCGCCCCCAATCTGTCCGCCCGGCAAAAGATCGACATCGGCGCCGCCCGGGCCCTGGGCATCCAGTTCCGTAGCGGCGCAAACATTCTGTGTTTCTACCAACTTCGCGAACGCATGACGCAAGAAAAACAAAAGCAGCAACTCGCAACACTCGCCGAGATGCAACGTATCGTCGAAGACGAACTAAAAGGCGACGCCCAGCTAATCGAGCTTTGCAAAAACGACTCCCGCCTCGGCTTCCACTCCGAAGCCGAAGGCTACAAGTATTACCCCAAAAAAATCCGCTGGCGGATGGACCAGTTGGAAAAAGTTCTCGACGTTGAAATCCCCGTCCTAAAAAGCGAGATCGAACAAGGCGTCGACCCTTTCGCTGAATACACCGGCCGAAAACCTAAAGGCCCAACGACCCGTTCCGGTTATTGCGCCGAGATCCAAAAAATCATCGAAGATGCAAGCAAAGAACTGCCCGCCAACCTAACTTGGCAAACATGTTCCCCAGCGGATACCAACAAATCACGGGTAAGAAAAATCCGCTGGACATGCTGTCACGACGACGAGGCGTTTTACCTCTTATACACTTGCAATTATCCTGACACAAACGCCGCGAAAACGGCAAAACCACCCGGCCTATTACTAACCCTCGAGCCCCGCCGCCTGCGGCTGAGCCAAGATTATTCTGTTTGGCCCAAGCAAAAAACAAAAGACGCCTGGCGCGGCTGGACCCGCATCCCCTTCGCGCAACTCAACGTCGCCCCCGCAAACCCCGGCCCCATGCGCATCAACGTCCGCCCCACAACGCCAATCAAAGGCGAACGCCCCTGGATCCCCCGCCACCCCTGGCCCAGCCGCCTACTCCTCCGCAACAACAACCCCGCGGACCTCGGCTGGGTATTCTTCGAGAAATGACCAGACAGATGGTAGACTGTAAAGATAACCCGATGATTTTTGGAGTTGGATATATGAGGCTCGATACTTTGTCTTCGGCCGTACTCTGCTTGATTTTTGCTTTTACGTCGAATGCTGCGGCAGATGTCAGCATAAAGATTGTCTCGTTTGGCGATTCAACAACTTTCGAAGCTCCAAATTTCAAGGAAATTCCACCCGCAGGCGGGCCAGAAACGCCAATCGTATCGTACAGCACTTACCTGTCGCAGGATTTGCCCGGCAGAACGCTTTCGGGCCAGACCATTCAGAACGCAACGGTTCTCAACAAGGGAGTCAGCGGCAGTAACACGACACAGGCAAGGGCAAGGTTCAATTCTGAAGTTCTCGCGCAAAATCCCGATATCGTGATTATTCAATTTGGCTGGAACGACCAAGCGCCCAAAAACTGGGGCTCGTCCACGCCGCCCGAGGAAATAGATAAATCTCCCCGTGTCGATTTGGCCACATACAGAGACAATCTTCAGCACATGGTTTCGCGTTTGGTCCAGGCCAAGATTCGAGTGATTCTGATGACGCCAGATCCGGGCCGGTGGCGCGGATACAATTATAGGCAGGCCGAAGATCCTTATGTAGGCTATGATCCTCAACACCCGGACGATGAAAGTTGGAAGTGGGGCTTCAATACGCGTCTCGAAGACTACTGCGACGTGGTGCGCGGTTTGGCTGCCAAAAACAATGTCGAACTTGTCGACGCCCACGGGTTGTTTCGGGCGTATGATGCGGTTGACGGGCAAGACGTCGACGATTTGTACCGCAAGACAACGATGTTTCCCGATCCGTATTTGATCCCCGCCTCGGATCCACCCGAGCGTCTACCAGCGGGCGACGGCGTTCATCCCGGAAGCAAGGGCCACCGCTTTATAGCCGACGCGCTTCTTCAGCAGATCACCTCGCCAGTGCCGGAGCCAAACGGAATTGTATCGCTAGCCACCGCCTTTTTTGTTTGCCTCATGTTTTCTAGGGTAATAACAAACACAACAATACCCGCTAGAAATGGATAATGTGAAAATTTGCGACAAAGACGGTTATTTGGCTGCGGCTTCTTCGGGGGAGGCTTTGAAGAGGCCGAATTCGCGGATTGTTGGGCAGTCGCGGGATTGGAGGATGCGGAGGCGGACCTTTTGGGCTGTGACTGCGGGGAAACGTAGCAGGCGTTTGTAGCCGATGGTGGTTGCTTTGGCGATTGGTTTCCAGTGGCCGTCGACAAGGGCGTCGAGTTCGAACTTTTCGATGCGTTGGCCTTGGGCGATCTGTTCTTGCAGCATGGCGCGGTCGAACGTTGCCGGGCTGCCGAGGTCGATTTCCAGCGTGCCGGTGGTTATGCCCTGGGGCGTGGTCCAGTGCGTTTTGCCGAGTCCGTCGAGGGCTTTTAACGCGTCGTGGGAGGCGTTTCTTTGCGTGTCGGCTTTGGCGGTTTTGCCTTGGGCCAGGTTGTTGGCGTATGTTGCATCTAAGAACTCGTACAGAAATTACTTTCCGGTTTTCGTCCTCGGCTTGATAGTA
>CAZISU010000029.1:0-15312 GCA_964541935.1 uncultured Planctomycetaceae bacterium
CAAATGGTCCCAACGGCCCCTTGAAAGGCACACGCCCTTCGACGCCCTCGGGAACTAGTTTGCCCGGCTTTCCTTCGTCCGTACTCTGTCGATACCGCTCGCTCGATCCGAGCACCATGGCCCCCAGTGAGCCCATGCCGCGGTAGACCTTAAATATCCGTCCTTGATAAAGGATCTGTTCGCCGGGGCTTTCTACAAGCCCTGCAAACAGGCCGCCTATCATTACAACACTTGCCCCAGCCGCAATCGCCTTGGTCACGTCGCCCGAATATCGGACTCCGCCGTCGGCGATTATCGGAATATCTGCTTCGTTAGCGACTTTCGCCGCCTCGGAAATTGCTGTTATCTGTGGCACACCAACGCCCGAGACGATTCGCGTCGTGCAAATCGAACCCGGCCCGATGCCGACCTTAACCGCGTCGGCCCCGGCGTCGATCAACGCCTTGCAACCTTCGGCCGTGGCCACGTTGCCGGCGATGACGTCAATTTCCCATTCTCGTTTTATTCTCTGTACCGTGTCCGCCACGTTCTTCGAATGCCCATGGGCACTGTCGACCACCAAAAGGTCGACGCCACGCTCGATCAGGCTCGAGACGCGACCGTAGTCGTGAACGCCAACAGCAGCTCCTACTCGCAACCTACCTTGCCCATCTTTGCAGGCAAGCGGATAACGACGCATCATGTCGATATCCTTGATGGTAATGAGCCCTGTCAGTTTGAAATCTTCGTCAACCAGCAGAAGCTTCTCCACCTTTTTTTCCATTAAGATCTTCTCAGCTTCTTCAAGCGTTACGGCCCCCGTAGCCGTAACCAAGTTCTTACTCGTCATTGTTTCCGCGATTTTCAGGTTGTTATCTTCCAGAAATCGCAAATCTCGGCGGGTAATGATGCCCACAAGACGCCCGTCCGCACGAACGATGGGGACGCTGGAAACTTTGTGCTGGTCCATCAACTGCCGTGCTTTTGACGTCGGTTCATCCGGAGGCAGGGTGGCCGGATCGACAATAATCCCGTTGGCGCTGCGTTTTACCTTGACCACTTCCTCGGTCTGCTGCTCGATCGACATGTTCTTATGTATTATGCCCATCCCACCCTCAAGAGCTAGGGCGATGGCCATGGCACTTTCGGTCACGGTGTCCATTGGCGAACTAATCAATGGAATGTGCAGAGAGATCTGACGAGTGAGCCGCGTTCGAACGTCGACTTCCGAAGGAACCAGCTCGCTAAAGCCTGGAATCAGCAATACGTCGTCGAAAGTAAGTCCGAGAGAATTTGGGGAATTTAGGTCGTCTTGCATGTAACCTGCTCCTCTAGCGTTAGGATAAGCAATTCCACATTATCCCCCGAATCACAATAAATGCAATTCTCCCCAGTTCGTTTCTTCAAGTAGCGCAATCCTATGAAATTGGAATAATTTTCGTTTTCGCGCGTAAAGCTTTACACTGTTCACCTTACTTTCCTCATCTTGACTATATTCACACCCTTCAAGATATCATATATTCATGGTCATGTAATTCATCCATAACTTTACGGGAGATGTACGTTGATGAAATCGCAAATCATTGGGTCGGCAATCGTGTTTTTACTCTCAGTCGCTACAGGGAATACCTGGGCCAGTGTGCAATACACCGTAACCGACCTGGGCACTCTCGGCGGAACATCCAGTGCCGCTCATGGCATCAACAATTCCGGGGAAGTCGTGGGTAGCGCCCAACTCAGCAACAATCACGGGCACACCTTCTCATATTGCGGAAACGGTCCCATGCAAGATATTGACCCACAAGCCATCGTGGGCGGAGGCGCTTGGGACATCAATGATCGTGGAGATATCGTGGGCGGTGGTGCTGTTGTCAGCAGCAGCGTCATTGCTTTTTTCTATAAAGATGGCGTCCGGTATGACCTTGGCACGCTGGGCGGCATGGCGAGCCAGGCATTTGCCGTCAACAACAATCGTCAAGTTGTCGGATGGGCCTATCCCAGTGGGAGTTTCGAGGAACGCGCCTTCATCTCCAATGACTGCGTCCCCATGCAGGACCTTGGTATTTTCGATGGCGGATCGATGAGTTGGGCTTGTGACATCAATGACAGCGGGCAAGTCATCGGCGTAGCCGATACAAGTCTGAATAGGCGTCATGCTTTCCTTTGGAACGGCAGTGGCTCGCTGCAAGACATTAATCCCGTCGGCGCAACAACCAGCACAGCCTCGGCCATTAACAACGCGGGAGAGATCGTGGGTGGTGCCCAATTCGGCGGCGGTTTCACACACGCTTTTCTGTATCGTGGCAGTGGTCCGGCCATCGACCTTGGCACACTCGGTGGAAAAGCCAGTGTGGGCTATGACGTTAACGAGAATGGACAGGTTGTCGGCTATGCACATACCGCCTCTGACGTCGCTCACGCTTTCCTCTTCAACGGTGGCGGGGCCATGCATGACTTAAACGACTTGATCGATCCTTTGTGCGGATGGACCCTAACCCACGCAAGAGCCATTAACGACAGCGGCCAGATTGTGGGATATGGAATCAATCCATCGGGCCAGGACCGTGCATTTCTCTTGACCCCAATTCCCGAACCATCCGCCCTTATCCTGCTGGGCGTCGGTGCCGCCAGCTTGCTGACCTGCCCCTGGCGTCATCGCCGGACCTGACCACCGCGTCCTGCAAAAAGTTCAATTGTCGTCCAGTCGACCTGTGGTGATTGTCATCATATTTTCTGGATTTCAGATAGAGTTTATTGCGTTATCAAAGATGTAAACCACACTTTGTCCACAATAATTGCGGGTTGCCGCAAAACGAAAAAAAACCGCAAAAGTTTCTCGATATCCAGCCACACCCGCGCCGATACCTTATTTCAGCAAGACGGTTCTTCTTAGCCGGAATACTGGGGCAGGTATTTTCTGGGGCACTGAGAAGAACCGTTTTTTATTTCTTGGCATAGTCATACTAACCCGAAGCGCAAGCGAGGCGCGGAAAGTGCGGGCAAAAAACCACACCAGCCCTCGCTAGCGCTTCGGGTTAGTATTCATCAGAGCGAACGTGCCGCTATTCCAAACCCTGGACCAGCACGTCGTCCAACTCGCTCAACTCCCCTGGCTCTTCCGCTTGCACATGTTGCTCGAACTCGTCGGCAACTTTGTGCAACGTTTCAACGACTTCCGCGCAACGGTCGGCCACGTCGTTTACTTCCCAGCGGTCGTCTGGCTTGGCGTATAGCCGGTCGCCGTCTTCCATGCGGAGATACCAGGCCGGCACGCGGATACCCTTTCCGTCATCAACGCCGGCCATGCAGATGCGGTCGCGAACCGTTTCGCACTTGCCTCGTACCAGCGGCAGCAGGCTTTTCGCCGTGGTGAATTGGCCTTCTGTCGGTTGATCCCATAAGTCCAACAGCGTGGGGCCAAGATCGGCTGGCGTGACCAGTGCTTGGCTGCGTTCGCCCATCCCCAGCTTGCCCCTACCCAGCTTTCCCGTTCCCAGCCCACCAGGGAAGCGAATCATCATGGGGACGTGCAGCATTTCGCCGTAGAGTGCCTCGTCGCACGGCCCCACGCGGAGGTGCTCGCCCAGCGGATAGCCACGCGGCGAAACAATAGCCAGCAACGTGTCTTCGGCCAAGCGTCCCTCGGTAATGAAGTCGCCCAGCGCGCCGATGCATGTGTCGAACAACGAGACCTGGCCCGCATACGATTGGGTGATGCCCAAGAGCGTGTCGGGGTCATAATCTTTTTCGAGCATCAACGACGGCGGCCGAACCTCGGTCGGCGGCGCCGGGTCGCCTTCTTCGGCGTATCGCTCGCGAAACGCATACGGTGCGTCCCACGCCCCGCCCAGCCCGCTCAAATGGCACCACAGGAAAAACGGCCCATCGGCCTTAGATCCGTCGGCCTCTTCCAGCCAGTCGATAATCCGCGCGAAACATTCGGCCGCATGAGTCTGCTCGACCGAACGTGAGACTTTTTCGACCGCTTTGGGCTCGATTTCCACCAGCTCATCGAAGCCGAGGGCCAGAGGGGTTTCGGCCACGGCCCATTCGTCGGTCAAAAGCGTGGTGCTCGCACCGGCCGCGGCCAGCCGACGTGGCAGCGAAACGCTCTCGCCCGCGGGCTTTTCACGGGTCGGCTTTTCACGGACCAACGGGTGGATTCCTTGCCAAACCGCGTCGTAGAACCCGTCCAGCCGCGGGCTTTCGCTCCAGGCATGGTCGAAAGTGTATCCCTCGCAGGCGAATCGGTCCAGCGCCGGCGTTTCGATCCAGGTATTCCCGTACGCACCCAGATATCCAGCGTTGAGTCGGTCAATGACCAGGCAGATTGCGTTCATGCCGTGATTGTAGTTGCGTTTGGGCAGTGCGAATAGGGGATGGGGAAGATTTCAGACGCGGGCTTTGGGCCTGGACACTGATATTTCACTTTTTACATATGGTATGTCGCTGCCCATACTAACCCGAAGCGCAAGCGAAGGGCGGGAAGCAAGGAAACCGCCGCACCGCCCTTCGCTTGCGCTTCGGGTTAGTATGGGGTGAAAATCCAGCTCATTGCTCACAGCTCATTGCTCACGTCTCAAAAAAAGCCGCCTGCCGACAGTGTGATACTGTTCGGCAAGCGGCTTTAAGTTTATTGACTTATCGCTACATGGCGAGCTTACGCCTTGAAGCTATCGACTTCAATGTAGGCTTCGATCAACGCCTTTTCGCCTTCCACGCCGGGCTTGGAGTTGCCGTGTTCCATGCCCACGATTCCCTTGTAGCCCTTCTTATAAAGGTGCTTGAAGACGTTCTTGTAGTTGATCTCGCCGGTGGTGGGCTCCTTGCGGCCGGGATTGTCGCCGACTTGGAAATAGGGGATCTCGGACCACGCGCGGTCGATGTTGGGGATCAGGTTGCCCTCGGTGATCTGCTGATGGTAGAGGTCGTCGAGGATCTTGCACGAAGGGCTGTCAACCGCTTTGCAAATCATGTAGGCCTGCGGGATTTTGGTGAGGAACAGGTCGGGGTGGTTAGCCCAGGGGTTCAAGGCTTCGAGCACCATCACCAGGCCCGACGGCTCGCAGATTTCCGCGCAACGCTTGAGCGTATCGATCACGTTGGCCGTTTGATAGTCGGGCTCGAGCCCATGGTCCAACGTGCCGGGCACGACCGTACACCACTTGGCGTTGACCCGCTTGCCGATCTCCACGGCCTTGCGCATATGGTCCAGGGCCTCGTCGCGCATGTCCTTCTTGCCCGAGGCGAACGTGGGACGGCGGAAATCGGCTGTGGCCACAAAAACGCCCATCTCCATGCCCAAGCGCGTCATCTCTTTGGCGATGGCCTCTTGCGTCTCGACCTTACGGCCGGGCATGCCATTGTCTTCCAGAGCCATGAAACCGTTGTCGGCCATGAACTTCAACTGGTCGATCAGATCGTTGCCCGCACTCGCGCGGAACATGCCGAAGTGCGGTGCATATTTCAGCTTGAAACGGTTCTTCATATCATTAGCATCTGCCGCCCCCGCGACTCCGACCGCGCCCGCCGCAACACCCGCCGCGACACTGGTTGCCAGAAAATTTCTGCGATTAATCATTTGTTTTTCCTCAGGAGGTGGGTTATCGTGATGTTTTTGTAAGCCATTCGAACGAAAATTAGTTAGCGGCGGGGTTTGTCCCCGCGCGACGACAAGCGTCGCTAACAAGTTTATGTTAATGCACCAAGTATCGGCAAACCAGTGGTTAATCGCCATCGCAACAAAAAAACACCGAAAGCAGCGGGGTGCATCAATCCACGAACAGCGGGGGGCACCGCTCTTCCCTCTTAAAATAATCCTGCTAGACGACCGCATCGAAGAACTGATCGTGGGCAGCATCCTTCTCGCAGTCCGAGCTATCGTCGTCCAGATCTTTGTCGTTCATCAGCCAATGCATCGCCAACAAGCTAGCATCTGCATCATCTACCCGCCCGTCGCTGTTGAAGTCGCCTTCGGCCCAGGTGACGCCAGATTGCTTTTGCCAGTTGGCGACCAAGCTGCCGGCATCATCATCGTTGACCGTGCCGTCGAGATTGGCGTCGCCGGGCAGGAGAATCGCTGTTTTCTCGGCCGGTATTTTGGCCATGGTTAATGCAGTTTCGGGTGCAGTCGAGCTTGATTGGCTAACTTCAGCCGTAGAAGCAAGCGAAGCATCAGAACGACTAAGTTGATAGCTAGACGCAAATAATGCCAGGTCGCCCAAATCAACGGTTCCCGAAAGGTCAAAGTCGGCCGCATAAGCGTACGGGCTTTCGGTAGTGATGCCTGGCTTCTCACGGTAGACCGACGCGAAGAGGGCCAAGTCGCCTAAATCGACTTTCCCATCGTTGTCGAGGTCGAATGACACCGGCTCCGGTTCCGGCTCGGTTGCGACCGTGGAAGAAGTAGCCGGCGGATCGGGCGTTGTCTGCAAATTTGCGGCCATCAATGTGGCGTCGATACTATCTACCCGTCCGTCACCGTTGAAATCGCCGTCGGCCCAAGTGGCACCGGATTGCATCAGCCAGTTGCCGGACACGATCAATGCATCGGCATTGTTGACCGTCTTATCCAGATTAGCATCTCCCGGCAGTCGCGCCGGTTCACTCGATTCATAAGCACCGATATCAACGGTCCCATTTATAATCCGGGGGTTACCATCAATATCAGTCACGAGTGGATTGCCGTCGGCATCCACAGCCAACTCATTACTACCACCATTAATAGCCGGGCTGCCATAGGCCAATTGTAAATCGCCGTAGTCGTCGATACGAGACGGGTTGAGCACGAATAAAGGATCGATCGGGTTTTCGAAAGTTCCCACGATATTGCCATTTACGCCATTAACAAACGAAGACTGGCCCGAACCATTGCCGATCAGGTTGCACACACCTGACAAAGTGCCGGAAAATTGTTTTATATCCAATCCTTGCATAGCCATGTTTCCAGCTATGATCGTGTTATTGAGTATCGTTGCTGCAGAACTGCCAAAGATGTAAATCCCGCCGCCGGAGAAGGATGCCGAGTTGGCCGAGAGAGTGCAATTCGTGATCGTCAGTTTACCGTAGGTAGTGTAAATGCCACCGCCTTGTTGTGCCGAGTTGCCCGAAAATGTGCAGTTAGCGATTGCCATTTTACCGCCAGAGTTGTAGATTCCGCCGCCAGCAGAGAATGCCGTGTTGTCTGAAAATGTGAAATTGGTGGCCTTTAGTGTGCCTCTGTTGTAAATCCCGCCACCGTTAGAGAATGACTTGTTGTTAGAAATCGTTGAGTTTGTGATCGTCAGTGAACCGCTGTTGTCAATCCCGCTGCGACTATTGCTGTTGCTGTTGCTAACGATCATCTGATCTATTAGCAACGTGGCCTCCGTCGCCACGACAATGTTCTGTCCGCCGGTCACTTGCATTTGCGATAAGGTCGAGTCGCCACTGGTGACATTGAAGACCGTGCCAGATCCGCTAATTGACAACAGATGCGATCCTAAACCAACAATCCGAACGTCGGATACATCGAATGCCCCCCTCGCTAAAACTATTTTTTGATAGCTTAAATTCGAAGCAAACTGTATTTGAGAACCGGCCAAATCCACCAATGCCTCGCGAAGGCTGATATCATTACTTGATAGATCACCGTCCTGTTCGTCCACGGCCGTGGTGACAACGATGCTCAGGGGAGATACGACTGACAAAATCACCTCGGCCACGTTTGATTCGAATGATCCATTGACCACCCGATAACTAAACGTGTCGTTACCCCAGAATGTTCCCTCGGGAGTGTAAGTCATCGTTCCGTCCAGGTTGTCGACCAACGTGCCGTGCCGCGGATCGCTAACGATCTCCGCTATTATCTGACTCTCATTAATGCAGAAGTCGTTGGCCAGCACATCTAGTAAGAACGAATCACCTTGATCTAAATCGAAAAAATCATCATAGGCAACCGGCACTCCTGGTGGCTGGACCTCGACCGCGCCGATGTCAACAGTTCCAAAGTGCCGTTGGAAGCCGCGTTGGTCCGTCACCAGGGGCTGCCCGAGCGGACCTGTTGCTTTCGCATCGTTGCCGGCATTTATTGCCGGACTCTCGGGTTGAAGATATTGGGTCAGAGTCGGTCCGCCGTTGTCCTGCAGCTGGCCGAGCAGCGGATCGATCGGGGTTTCAAACGTCCCCACAATATTGCCATCCACACCGTTAACGAGCGACGTTTGACCCGCCCCATTGCCAATCAGGTTATAGATACCAACGAACTTGCCAGATATATCTGATTCGGTAGAAGCCACATTTCCGGCCACAAGCGTGTTATTTAGTGTCGCTGAACTGGCGTTGTTACGGATCCCGCCACCGTCGTTGCTGGCCGTGTTGCCCGAAAGCGTGGAGTTCGTAAGCGTCATTGCACCGTCGTTGCAAATCGCACCACCATCTTCAGTGGCCGTGTTGCCCGAGAGCGTGGAGTTTGTGACCGTTAGGGTGGACGTGGGGTTAGGACCTGTGTAGTTAAAAATCCCGCCGCCGTTCATGGCTGAGTTAGCCGAAAGCATTGAGTTCGTGACCGTTAGCATGCCGGAGCTGAAAACCCCGCCGCCGCTACTAGCCGAGTTGCCCGAGAACGTGGAGTTCGTAACTGTCAGCGTGCCGAAGCTGAAAACTCCGCCACCGTCGCTATGAATAGAGTTACCTGAAGCCGAGTTGTCCGAAGCCGAATTGTCCGAGAGTGTGGAGTTTATGATCGCCAGCGTGCCATCGCTTAAAATCCCTCCACCATCATTGCTGGCCGTGTTGCCTGAAAGCGTGGAGTTTGTGACCGTCAGTGTGGCCGTGCTGTTGTAAACTGGGTAGTTGCTAATCCCACCACCGTAGATTGCCGAGTTGTCCTAAATCGTAGAATTCGTGACCGTCAGCGAGCCGGAGTTATAGATCCCGCCGCCTAATGTTCCGGGATAAGCTCGGTCATAGGGACCATCAGCATTTCCTCCGGTGATCGAAACGCCGTCAATTGTAGCTTCGATATTCTCGCCACAATAAACGACCGTATAGGCGTTGTCCGAATTGTCATCAGGCGTGCCAAGATCGCCAGATAGCATGGTGACGTGGAGCGACCAGTCGCGGGCGGCGAGTGTAGTTTCAGTGCCTACGAAGCCACCGTACAGACTTACACCATCGAGCAGCCGAAAACTGGCATAGCGAGCGTCGACGGGTTCTATTTCGATGGTCGGCTTGTACGTCCCTTCAGCGATCCAGATTTGCTCGACGTCGTTAGCCCCAACTGTGTCGGCATTGTATGTCGCTGCTTGGTCCAGAGCCGCTTGCAAATCGTTGAAAGCTGTGCCCCAAGCTAGACCGTCGCCGGACGGGGCTGCGTCGGCGTCGACGAAGAGCGTGATCGATAACATCCGCCGGTCTTCCAGGGGTTCGCAGCGAAGTTGGCGGGCGAAGGGGGTGGAGCGCGGGGCGGGGGATGATTGCTTGGGGGGTGATTGTATTGGGCGGCCGAAAAGATGCTTGCCCAGGGTTGTTAGGCTCAAACCGGAAAATCTTCGACGCATTGTGCTGCTCCCGTCGTGTTGATACGAGGCCGGGCCGTGGATATTTGCCAAATAGTTACCGGCTATTGTATCAATCAGGATGCTTTAGCACAATAGTTTACTTCTTGCGGGCGAAAATTTTCTCGACCGCTGAGCGGAGGGCGTCTGGCTCGTCGAAGAGCACGAATTGCACGTTACCAAGGTCTTTTTGAACGGCTTTGAACCGAGCATCGTCAGATTTTGCGGCGGTGACATTGTGGATGAAGATGGCCGCGACTTGCTCGGGGTGCTTGCGGGCGAGTTGGGCGTAGATCTCGGGGTCTTTTTCGCCCGAGTCGCCGATGAGGATGAAGCGACGTTGGGGGAAGGCCTTTACGATCGGCTCGATTGCCTGCAGCTTGTAGCCTTCCTGCCACTGCGCGAGGCCTAGCGTCGACGGATCCTTGAGTCGAAAGTGCCTCAGTTTGAATGACCCGCGCGGGAAACCCTCGTCGCTGATGAACTCCCAGAGCGGTTGGTAGAGTTGCCAAGGACTGCCGGAAACGTAGTGGAAGACGACTCCCTTTATGGCACAGTCGCGATACAGCTTGGCCATGCCGGGCACGGGCTTGAACTTGCGTAAGAACGTGTTGGCCAACAGTTCCTTGCGGTCGGTGACCTGGCTATGTTTAATCGTATCGTCGATGTCGGAGATAATCGAAATGCCGGTAGGGCTTAGCGGCTGCACCAAGCCGCTGAAGCTCCGTTTTTCTGACTTGCGGGTGGCGGCCCGATATGAGATCCAGCCGTCGGCATCGGGCTTAACCTCGGCGTCGGCCAGTCGCAGATTATTTTGAAAATGGCCGTCGGGCTCGGACGTACCGGCCGAGTATTTTTGCTCACCAATACGCACGAAGATTTCCTTGTCGCGTTCGTTGTCTATCAGAAACAGCGTCAGCCGGCGGCGGAGTGTTTCGGCCTCAGGCGAGTCGGGTTGCACGTCGAGCGTTTTGGCCAGGGCGGCCAACGTGGTGTTGCGGGTGATGGAATCCGTCTCAGGTTCGAAGATTTTTCCGTGTATGGGAACCGTCCAGGTGCGGCCGTCTTCGTCGAGGTGCGCGTATGTGGGGAAAAAGACTACCTTTTCATCAGGGCTGATTTCGGACGTTTGTTGCGGCGCGGCACGGCGGGTCGCCTTGTCGGCCGAATCGCGAGCACAGCCCCCGCTGCCCCAGACCGCGGCCAAGAGTGCAAGTGTCGCAATGGAACGAGTTAAAGCACGCATTTACATCTCCTAGCGATGGGTTCCACAGCCGAGGGTAATTATCGTTAACAGAGAAGAGGAAACCGTACTTATCCGCATCCCAAACCGCCCCAAACGGCTGGGCTGACTCCATAGCACGCGGGGACAAGCCCCGCCGCTAACATCTGTCCTCTGTCCTCTATTACTCAACAAACAACGGCCGGATATGCCGCTCCAAAATGTTCTGGCCAACATTTTCGGCAACCATGGCCGCGTGTTTATCCAACGCGTCGGTATATTGCGTGCCCAGTTCGGCGGCCACTTTGTAGCCCACGTGCAGCAACTGGCGGAGGTTTTGGTTATAGGCCGGGCAAGACTGATCGTGGCGCAAGGCCGACGCAAAGGCCGTCTCGTCCCAGCGGTTGACCTCGTCGGGTGATGGCAACCCGTCGCGGTTGATGTCGATCACCGAAGCGTAGGGGCCGCACAGTTCATCGAAGCGGCCGTGTGCCGAGCGGTATATGCTTTTGGCAATCGCCAGCCCGTCGCCGCCGGCGGCTGCCAAGCCGATCAGTTCTTCCAGCCAGGTGGTGCCGGCCGTTTTCAGATGCACGCCCGTGTCGAACCGCTTGATGGCACGACTGATGGGCCCGTAGATAGAGAACTTGTCGCTGCCGGAATGCACGCTCAGCTTCAGATTCTCGGGCAAGCCGAAACGTCCCACGGCAAAATCTATCACGGCCAGATCGGCTTCGAACTCTTGCGTGAATTTCTCTACGTCGCCCACGTCGAGGGTGAAGAAATCGCTGGACTCGATGAAACCATCGACGGTGCCCAGACCGATATGGTCGGCGTCGACAAAATACGGGCCCGTCCAACCGCGTGCTTGCACGGCGTCGTCGGCCTCGTCGCGGACGTCGGCGGGGCTGCTGCCTACGATGGTGTGTTCGCGGTGCGACTTGTTCCAGACGGGCGCCACGACAGCGCCCTGACGGCTGGCCTCGATAATAGCGTCGAGTTGTGCCGTGCCCTGATGTGCGAAACGATCGCCAATGCCCATGGAGAATTTAGGTAGACGCATGATAATTCCTTTTGCTGTTGATGGGGTGTGCAGGATTATCGAGGGTGTGCAGGCGTCTGTGGTTGAGGTGTCAGGTTTCAGGTTTGAGGTTTCAGGAAGGACGTATCCTACGCAATTACTCGGCCAGTTTCTTTGTTAACCAGGCCATGTTGGTTGTAAGGTTGCGTATTGTTTCTAGTGCTTCTTGGTCTTGGTTTATGTCGCCTTTGTCCAGTGCCAGTCCTACGTTCCAGTAGGTCGAGCCGGGGACGATCATTTCCGAGATGAGGAAGAAGTAGTTGAGCTGTGCGAAGGTGAAGTTCTGGCCAGCACGTCGGGCCACGACCACGGCGGCGCCCGGCTTGCGGCGGAGGAAGTTATCTTTACAACGGGCAACGTAGCCGACGCGATCCAAAAGGGCCATTGTCTGGGGCGTTGCCGAACCGAAATAGACGGGCGAGCCCACGATCACAGCGTCGGCGGCCATGAACCGCTCGACGACGCCCTCGAAGTCGGGGTCGTGCAGAACACATTCGACCTTGTCGCTTTTGGCACAACCGCCACAGGCCGTGCAGGGTTTGATGGTCCGGCCGGCCAGGGGCAAAAAGTCCGTCTCGAATCCCTCTTGGGCCATCTGCTCCAGGGCTAGCTTGATTAGGATTTCGGTATTGCCGCCCGAACGGGGGCTGCCTGATATTCCAAGAACTCTCATTGTTAGCTCCACAATATTGAAATTGTAGGGTGCGTGCTTGCACGCATCACACGAAATGATCGACCGTTAAAGTATAACACCTCGCAGGGCCGTTGAGGAAGAGGGGGCGGCGGTTACCCACCGGTCGCGAGCGACCGGGCTAAACGACAGGCCGTTTTAAGCGGGCGGGACTACGAGACTTTTGCTTCGGGCAGGGAGTGTCGGGGGCTGCCGACATGTTGCGGACGAGCCGTCGCCACGTGCTCGGTTGGTGTAGCTACGGTAAGAGTATCTGCCGTGGCGTGTTTCCGCAATCTCTGGAATACGAGTTCAGAGAGCCCGAAGCCGTAAAGCAGGCTGACGGTGGCGATGGTGATGCCCGGCTCCATGGCGGCCGGATTTTTGGCGGCCGTCAGAATTATAACAATGCCCAACAGCTCTCCGCTCAGGCCGGCGACAAGGGCGGATCGACTGGCGGCGGTGAGGAAACCGGCCAGAGCTTGTTGTCCCCGGGTGGTTGCTGGGCGGTTCGCTTCACTTGCACGGTTGGTTATATAGGCAAGGAACCGTCGCCAGCGGACCGGCGCTTGCCAGACCATGAGGACGCCCAGGGTGATGCCGAGCACCAAAACGGCCGAGGGCCAATGTATCAGTGTATAGAGGTGAACGGTCTCGGATGTCGATACGAGGCTAACTCCCAAAACGGTCGAAATGATGATTGCGACGCCGAGCGGTTTCACTACGCGACCTTCTATTGAGGGGTTGGAATGTATTAAATACTGGGAATATCAGCCAGATTACCTATGCTCGCTCACTAACTCTAGCTTTTTTCTAGTCGTTATGCCTCCCCGATTCCCTACCATACACAGGCTTCCAGTCTTTCTTATATTGCTCATTCTCATCAAATCGTCTCTCCGTGGGTGCAAACTTGCTGATTTTGTTCCGAAAAGCGGTCAATTCGGCATGGATCGCAGCGGTGGTTTTCCGCTATAATCCCGCCCCAATTGCGGGATTTTATTTCGATTCATGCTTGATGGTCTTTATTTCAGGGATGACGATGGTCGGACAAGGAAGTCCGAGGACATCACTGCCTTTCTTAGCGGGAAGGTGCGGCGGAGCGGCTTTTGCCGGCCCGGGCGCGTCGGTGTTGCTTCGCGCCTTTGGCGCGTCGGTGGTGTTTTGCGCTCTGATCTTTTCCTTGTGTCTGGGGATATGCGGCAATGCTTCGGCCGACGACTCACTGCGGATGCGGATTGCCTGGGGTGGCAGCCAGGAGCGAACGTGGGATTGTTCGATATCGTTGAGCAAGGGCTCGCTTAGCGGACTTTGCCCGCTGGGGATCGAGGCCGACGAACCGGGTTCGATGTGGCTTGAAGACGGGCGGTTGGTGGTACATCAAAAGACCCCGCGTCTCTACGACGGGATGGACATCGATGTCGCGGCGGAAGGCGACGATGCCGTTTTGAAAATCGAGCTGCACTCGACAAGCGGCGTTGCGCGTGAGGTGAAAATTGAAATCCCCACTCGCGATCTGGTCAACATGGTGGACGAGCGTGCCTATAATGTCAATATCGACGATCAAGGCACGCGGCTGCTGGTACGTCGTGTGCCCGGCGACATGTTGCGGCTGAAATTCGAGCGCAAGTCGCTTGTTTTTTCGCCCGGCGAGCGGTTCGATCTTTCGATCTTGCCGCACCACATCCCAGAGCTCAAGGGCAAGGAAGCACGCATCAAGCTGGACGTTTACGCCGCCCGCGGCGGGCGTCATATTTCCGGCCAACAGAAAGATGTAAATTTGTCCGATGTCGGCAGCCCCATTGCCATGAACGTCGAACTGCCGCGCGACGAGGGCGTTTACGATCTGGTCGTTTCGGCCGAACAGGTCCCCAGCGTACGTTTGCCTCGCGTGGGCAGCCTTCCGGTCGGACTCAAGCAAACGGTAGCGCAACGCAAGCTACAGTTGGTGGTTATCGGCCCCGAGGCACCCCAGCGTGCGGCCGACGAGCCTGCTCTGGAAACCGTGGTCGAGATCGACCCGGTTAATCCCAACTGGTGGGACCGCCTGACTAAGTCGGCCGAAGACCTCTCGCGATTAAAACTTCCGGCCCTGCAGACGTTCGGCAAGGGTCCGCTCGGTTCGGGGCATCGCAGCACGCGTGTCCACGCGTTGGGCGAACTTGTGGAATTGTCGCCCGACGGCAAGCCCGGCCAGGCCAGTTGGGAGGCCTACACACTTCCCATCCGCAGCCCGGGCGCGCCGCATGTCTTGGAGGTCGAATATCCCAGCGACGTTTCGCAGACCATGGGCATCAGCGTTTTGGAACCCAACGCGGCGGGGGCCCTTTTACCGATCCAATTAGATTCGGGCGTGGATGTCGTCGAGGAAGTAGTGGTGCCGGGCACGAAAAAAATACGCATGTTGCGCCACCGCTTAATCTTCTGGCCGCGTAGCAACGCACCCATCGTTTTGATAACCAATCGGCGGCACGACCGGCCGGTCGTTTACGGAAGGATCCGTGTTTTGGCCGGCTGGCAGCATCTCCCCAGGGCCCTTGCGACCGATCGCAAAGATGAACAAGGGCCGAAAAGGTTGTCGGCCGCCTATCTCGACCGGCCGCTGTTTCCCGAAAGCTTTTCGGCCGCCGAGTCCTATGACGCTTGGAGCCGCCGCAGCCTGGACGACTGGGGCACATTCCACTCAGGCGCCTCGCGAATGGTGGAATATCTCCAACATGCGGGCATGGGCGGCCTCATGATTTCGGTCTTGGCCGACGGCAGCACGATCTATCCCAGCCAACTTTTGCAGCCCACGCCACGCTACGACAAGGGTGTGTTTTTCGAT
>CAZISU010000030.1:0-15080 GCA_964541935.1 uncultured Planctomycetaceae bacterium
TGAAGGGGTTTGTGGGATTCGATTCGGTTCGGCTGGAAAAGCAATGGTCGGAAGAAACTATACACTGCCTGGGAATCACATGCGACATCATCATCAACTCCATCGAGCGGACGCGACGAGAGGCCGCGTTGCGGGCAAGCGAGCAGCGGTATCGCCTCTTGGCGGAGAATTCGAGCGACGTAATTTGGACTACGGACCTCAACTTCAATTGGCGTTACATCAGCCCTTCGATAAAAAGGCTGATCGGATTAACGGCTCAAGAAGCGATAAAACACCCTGTATATGAAATTCTGACTCGCGAATCAGCGGAACATGCCGCAATAGTACTGAAGAACAAGTTGCTGGAATGTGCCGAGGATCCCAGTTCTTTCGAGCGTCCGACGATAGAGGAGGTCGAAGTCAACCGCAAAGATGGCTCCACCATTTGGGCTGAGGTCCACACAATCGTATCGCGAGGCGAAAACGGCCTCCCCGAGGGTATGGTGGGAGTAACTCGCGACATCACCGAGCGAAAGAAATACGAAAACGATTTACGCATGGCACGGGACAACGCCGAGTCGGCCAATAGATCGAAAAGTGAATTCTTGGCGAACATGAGCCACGAAATTCGCACGCCCATGACGGCCATACTGGGATTTGCCGACATTTTACTGGAGGATTACGCAGAAGAAGAAAAACGCGATGCGGCAGAAACTATCAAACGTAACGGCGAGCATTTACTGACGATTATCAACGACATTCTCGACTTATCTAAAATCGAGGCGGGAAAGATCGTTATCGAAAATATCCGGGTCTCGCCCAGCGATCTTATTGCCGAAGTGGCCTCGTTGATGCGCGTGCGCGCGGATGCCATGGGGCTCGTGTTCTCGGTAGAACGCGAGGGGCCGATCCCAGAAAGTATCCACACGGATCCTACCCGCTTGCGGCAGATACTGCTGAACGTGATAGGCAACGCTATCAAGTTCACCGAGATGGGGAGCATCAAGCTGGTCGTTAGATTCATTAACGGCGGTTCGTCATCGCCCGGCCTGGAATTCCGCGTGATAGACACGGGCATTGGAATGTTGGCAGAACAAATAGACGGTTTATTCCATGCTTTTTCGCAGGCCGACAGTTCGATAACGAGAAAATACGGCGGTACGGGGTTAGGATTGACGGTCAGTAAACGCTTCGCCGAAATGTTGGGCGGAGATATCAAGGCAGAAAGTCAAGTCGGCAAGGGAAGCACTTTCATAATTACGGTTGCGAGCGGATCGCTGGAGAGCACTCGCATGATTCCAACTTCGCACGAGAATGGCTGGCTTAGTGTCAAATCACGGGCAGAGAAGGGGACGGCCGCAGTGACTCTCGAAAGCCACGTTCTTTTGGCGGAAGACGGGCCCGACAACCAGCGGATCATTTCTTTCATGCTGCGAAAAGCTGGCGCCCAGGTGAGCGTAGTGGAAAACGGCAAGGAAGCCATCGAGGCCATACATCAGTCGCGTCGCGAAAACACGCCGTATGATGCAGTCCTGATGGATATGCAAATGCCGGTCATGGACGGCTATGACGCCGTCAGGCATCTTCGCTCGGAGGGCTACG
The DNA here is from genome assembly GCA_964541935.1 of uncultured Planctomycetaceae bacterium. Taxonomy (GTDB): domain Bacteria; phylum Planctomycetota; class Planctomycetia; order Pirellulales; family Thermoguttaceae; genus JAFGTN01. Next base: position 1,582 of record CAZISU010000030.1, read on the forward strand.
ACGGCATCGTGATCGCCTTGACCGCGCATGCCATGAGCGGCGACCGAGAAAAGTGTATAGCGGCCGGATGTGACGGCTATCTGACAAAACCGATCGATCGAGATAAGCTGCTTTCGCTATTGGAAGACTATTACAAGCTGTCTAGCGTTTCCGATGGATTTTGCCAGTGATTCTTTTGCTTGACCTTCTAGGACAGTCTCCGTAACATTACGTTGGAGACTGTAACAATGAAATACGCAGCTGCCACGCTGGTTGGCGCCGCGGTTATCGTTTGCGCCGCCTTATGGTTTTGGCCGACGAGTGACGAGCGTGAGACGCCAGCATCAAAACCCGACGGTGGAGAGCCGATGTTCGTGAACGCACTGATAAACCAGACCAGTCCCTATCTGCTGCAACATGCCCACAACCCGGTCAATTGGATGCCCTGGGGCGACGAGGCATTCGAAAAGGCAAAGGCGCAGGGCAAGCCGATTTTTCTGTCGGTGGGCTATTCGACCTGCCATTGGTGTCACGTGATGGCGCACGAGTCGTTCGAAGACGAGGGTGTGGCCGAGATTCTGAACGAGCATTTCGTCTCGATTAAGGTCGATCGCGAAGAACTTCCCGACGTGGACGCACAGTACATGTTGGCCTCGCAGTTGATTACCCAGCAGGGCGGCGGCTGGCCCAATTCCGTGTGGCTGACGCCCGCGGGTCAACCCTGGTTCGCGGGCACGTATTTCCCACGCGAGGACCGGGGCCGGCAGGCGGGCTTCAAAACCATACTGTTGCATCTGGCCGAAGTTTGGCGGACGCGGCGGGCGGAGGTCGAGAAGCAGGCCCAGCAGGTTGCAGAGGCCATCCGTGGCGTGGGGTCGGGCCAGATGGAACAGCAAGACGAGCGACCCCTGGGCTGGGATTTGATCGACAACGCCGAAAAGGTCTTGGTTTCGCGATACGACGAGCGTCACGGTGGATTCGGCGAGCGGCCCAAGTTTCCGCCCCACGGTACGCTGGCGCTGTTGATCGCACGCGAGCGAAAAACGTCCCAGCCACAGCGGTTGGAGATGATCGTCCGCACGTTGGAAGCCATGAGCCGCGGCGGCATCTACGATCACGTCGGCGGCGGGTTCCATCGCTATGCGACGGACGAGCGCTGGCTGCTGCCGCATTTCGAAAAAATGCTCTACGATAACGCGCAACTGATAGGGATCTACGCCGATGCATACGATTTGAGCGGGCGAGCAAGCTTCAGACGCGTGATCGCCGAAACGTTTGCCTGGCTCACTCGCGAGATGACCGACCCGGCCGGCGGTTTCTACTCGGCCCTGGACGCCGACAGTCTCAACGAGCAGGGGCATGCCGAGGAAGGTAAGTTCTATGTGTGGACGCCCGAGCAGATTATCGATACGCTAGGCGAGACGGACGGAAGGTTGTTTATCGATGTGTATGGAATCACGGCGGAGGGAAACTTTCGGGACGAGGCTTCGGGCGAGCGCACGGGCGACAGTATTGCCTACCTGGCGGGATCCCTGGCTGAAATGGCTGAGGGGTTGCGGATAGATGGGGCGCAGATCGACGAGGAGCAATTACGGCGGCGGCTGGAGGCTATGCGCGGCAAGCTGCTCCTCGAGCGGGAAAAACGCTCCCGCCCGGGCCTCGATGACAAGGTGCTCGTCGGTTGGAACGGGCTGATGATCGCGGGGCTGGCCCGTGCCGGTCGCGTACTCGACGAGCCGCAGTATATCGCGGCCGCTGAGCGTGCGGCCGATTTTATTCTGGAGAATCTCCGCGACGCCGATGGGCGATTATTGCGGACCTGGCGGCAGGGCAAGGCCAAGCTGCCGGCTTATCTGAACGACTACGCCTTTTTCATCCAAGGGCTTTTAGAACTGCATCGGGCAACGGGCCAGGATAGTCGGCTGCTGCAAGCCGGCGCGTTGGCCGAGCGCATGGTCGAGGATTTCGGCAATAGCGCGACGGGCGGTTTTTACTTAACATCCGCCCAGCACGAAACGCTTTTGTTCCGCGGCACGGGCCTGGGTGGCGGTGGGAACATACCCTCGGGCGGCGGCGTGGCGGCCGAGACTCTGGCTCGACTGGCTGCCCTTACGAAAAATCCGGACTATGCGGACACGGCAGCCAAGACATTCGCGGCCCAGAAAAGTACCATGTGGCGGCAACCGTATCAGGCCGAACACTATATCCTGGCACTGGGCGAATATCTGCATCTGGCAGAGCAGGGCTCGCTACCGCCGCTTACGGATGCCCGCCCCTCAACAGACCAGATCACAGAGGCCCTGCCTGAGGAGGCCGACGCAACTGACGGGGAGCCGCCTGTTAGCGTGCGTGCTTTTGCTTCGCGAGATCGAGTTAAGCCCGGCGATCTGCTGAGCGTGGCCGTGCAAATCGAAATCGACGAGCCTTGGCATATCTATTCCAACCGGCCGGGTTCGGAGATTCCCATCAAAACCCAATTGAGCTTGGAATCTGAACACGCCGTGCTGGAATCGGTCGACTATCCGCCGTCCGCAGCGATACAAGATCCCAGTGGCGGCGAAACGCTTAACACTTATTCGGGCAAAGTGACGTTGGTGGCCGCGATTCGCATCGATTTTGCCGCTAAGAAGCCCGCCACGAAGGGGCCGGTCACGTTGCCCCTGATGCTGCGGGCTCAGGCCTGCGACAACAAACAATGCCTGCAAGCGAAGACCTACCGGCTGCCGATCGAAGTTAGCGTCTTGAGCGATGCGGCCCAAGGCGGTCATGCCCCGGTTTTGCGATACCCCTGGATTTTCAAGCCATTGGGTGTTAAATAAGCTATTGATGCAATATAATCAGGGCGATATAAACGGTTTTTTCGCCAATGCCCAAACGACCGTTATGTTCGACGCCGACGCGGGGCTCGCTAAGCAGCTTCGAGGCTCTTGGGCAAACTCTTCCATCTGCCCCCAAACGGGGCTATAATTCATGAAATGGTTACCGTGCAAAACCCTCGAAGGGGCGCGAGAGCCATCTCACTGATCGGCCTGTTCTCTATTTATCACGCGTAAGGAAGAGTATTAAAGCGATGCACATAACGGCGAAAACCAGCAAGAGTTTCTTTTTTCGAATGGTACTGCTCGCGGTTTTTTCAAACGGCTGCACCCTCTGGTTCCTCTATGACGGGACCGTCACCTACCCACGACATCAAGAGCAGGCGGTGAAGTATCACGAATTTATGGTGAAAGTTGAGGAAGAAAAGGATAAGGAAAAGAAAGATCTAATAAAGCAGGAGCAGAAAGAGAAATGGGAAGCCTATGCCACCGAAAAAGGCTGGCCGACCGAAGATCCCGGCAAGCCCAAGCATGAGGCCGAGTTCTATCATCTTTCTGATTCAATTCCACTCCATATTCCTCAATACATCTTTGGGGGCATCGTGGCTCCGTTTGGGTTGCTGTTTTTGATTATAGTTATCCGAGCCCGCGGGCGGTGGATCGAATTGAACGAGAGCGGCATCCGTACGAGCGGGGGTAAAGAACTCAAGTTCGAACAGATTATCGAGTTGGACAAAAAGAAGTGGGACAGCAAAGGCATCGCGAAAATTATTTACGACAACAACGGCCGCAAGCGCCGCGTGGTGCTTGACGATTGCAAGTACGACGTGAAGCCCACCAGGGATATATTGGTTGAAGTCGAAGAGCAAATCGGCTACGATAAAATCAGCGGCGGCCGGCCGGAAGCGGCCAAGCAAGCCCAGTCGGAACCGGAAGAACAGGCCGAGGAATCGACCGAATAGAAGTAGGGTGCGTCCGCGACGCACCACATAATCTAGTAAGCACCCGGTTCGAATGAAAAAGGAGTTCAGAATGAGTGCATGTCGAAGAGTTGTTGTGGTTGCGATTATTCTGGCCGTTTTCGCCACGAGCGGCACGGTCTTTTGCGGCACGGCCTTTTGCGGCGAGTGGAAGAGCGGCATCGTTTGGCCCGAACCACCGCTGGTCGACCCCGGGCCCGAGAACAAAACGCCAACCGCCCCTCCGCCCGGCGTGATTGTGCTTTTCGACGGCAAGGATCTTTCGGAATTCAACGGCGGCGAAAAGTGGCTGGTCGCAGACGGCGTGGCCACGGCACACAGTCGCAGCATTTCTACCAAGCGGAGCTTCGGCGATTGCCATTTGCACATCGAATGGGCCTCGCCCGAGAAGGTGGTCGGCCGGGGGCAAGGACGTGGCAACAGCGGCGTTTTATTGATGGGCACGTACGAGGTGCAGATCCTCGATTCCTACAAAAACGAAACTTACTTCGACGGCCAGGCCGGTTCCATTTATAAACAGTCGCCGCCGATGGTCAACGCCTGCCGCGGCCCGGGCAAGTGGCAGACGTTCGATATCGTCTTCCGCGCCCCGCGATTCAATAATGACGGCAGCCTGCAAAGCCCGGCCGCCGTAACCGTGCTGCACAACGGGCTGGTTGTGCAGAACAACTTCGAACTGCTGGGGGCCACGGCTTGGCATAAGCCGCCCAAGTACGAGGCACATCCCGAGAAGCTTCCCATCGGCTTGCAGTTTCACCTTGACCCGGTGCGGTTTCGGAATATCTGGGTGCGGGAATTGAAGCCGATTGTGGGGACGAAGCCGGTTTCAGCTAAAGCGAACGACAAAGGTTGCTACAAGCTTCAATACACCACTGGCCCACCATGGAAGGATGGCGGCGTAGCAGTAGAGCCCGGGGCCGCCTTAGCGATGACACCGACATCAGGTCCCGTCAGGCTAGAGCAAAAAGCAGAGTGACAAACGGCACGACACAAAAAAATAGAAACAGCTCGCCACATGCAGCAAAAAGTCTTGCCGTTAGTGTAACATCTCTTTTTACAGAACAAATGCTACACTAACTTTTCATGCGCTGCGGTAGCACCGCGTGTTTTCTCGGTAAAAGCACAAGAGAAGGCCGAATCGAGTTCGTCATCCTACGGACCGGTCTTTCACCTCCAGTTGCTCTCTACCCCCTCTCGCGAGGACGCAGTTACCGTCAGTTACAAAGTTCAAACCAAACTCTGACGAGGACTTCCACCTCGCCGGTTCGATGCGCTCGCAGACGCACTAGGCCGGGTTGTAACCCGGCAATGAGAGAGACCGCAGTCATGAAAACGCTGGGTTTCAACCCGGCCTACAGATCTAGGAGATATGCGGAAGTTCAGTTACAATTCGGCCTTATATCGCTGAACCTGACAAAGTTCGAGGAGAATGCCTCTGTGTCGATTTGTGATAATGAAACGCTGATGCTGGGTCTTGATGTCGGCTCAGTGGCCTTGAAAGCCGTGGTGACCGATGCAGGCGGGAACCTTTTGGAGTGCGTGTATAGACGCACACAGGGGCGGCCGATCGAGGTTGCCGCGGCCGTTTTGAGCGAGTTGGTGGATCGATGGGGCGCGGCGGCGTTCGACTTAGCGGCTGGCACTGGTTCAGCCGGTTCCATGATTTGTAGGCTGCTTGACTTGCCTTTCGTCAACGAGGTAATCTGCCAAGCAGCGGCCGTCCGCTTCCTGTTGCCCGAAGTCCGCACAGTGCTGGAGATGGGTGGCCAGGACAGCAAACTCATCTTCCTACCCGACGGGCAGTCCAACGGGCGCCCGTTGACCGATTTCGCCATGAACAGCAACTGCGCCGCGGGCACGGGTAGCTTTCTGGACCAGCAGGCTTCGCGTCTGGGCATCCGCATCGAAGAGTTTGGCAAGCTGGCGTTGCAGAGCGAGTCACCGCCGTCGGTAGCCGGCCGTTGCAGCGTGTTCGCTAAGAGTGACATGATTCACCTGCAGCAGCGTGCCACGCCTACAGCGGACATCGTGGCGGGGCTCTGCGTGGGGCTCGTCAGAAGTCTGAAGAGCAGCCTGGCCCGGGGCGTTCGGCCGGCCTGCCCCATCGCCTTCTGCGGCGGCGTGGCCGCCAACCAAGGCGTGGTTCGGGCACTGGGGCAGGTATTCGAGTTGCAGGCCGGTCAGTTGATCGTTCCCGAGTGTCACGCTGTGACCGGTGCCCTGGGGGCCGTACTGGTCGGCCGCAAGGAGCGCGCCCGTACCGGCGGCGGCCGAGCCGATGACCGGCGGCGCGCGCTCGACCTATCGCCGCTTCACGAATACCTGAAAAAACCGCACAAAATCGGGCATCGACTAGAGCCGTTGAGCGCGCCTTCTGCCAACGGGCCCTCTGCCAACGAATCCTCTGCCGGGATGCCCGACGATCTGGTGCCCGACCGCCGCATGCTCGAAGCAAGAGCCGAAAATGGCCCCATCAAGGCCTACCTTGGTTTGGACGTCGGGTCCATCAGCACCAAGGTCGCGGTCATCGACGACGATCAGCGGGTGCTGGCCAAGTGTTATCTAATGACCGCCGGCCAGCCACTGGAGGCCGTGCGCAAGGTCCTCAAGAACATCGGCGAGCAGATTGGCGATCTGGTCGATATTCGCGGCGCGGCCAGCACGGGCTCTGGACGCTACCTGACCGGCGACTTTATCGGTGCCGATCTGGTGATCAACGAGATCACTGCCCAGGCCACCGCCGCGTCCGCCATAGATCCCCAGGTGGATACGGTGTTCGAGATCGGCGGCCAGGATAGCAAATACATCAGCCTCGATCATGGCGTGGTCGTCGATTTTGAAATGAACCATGCCTGCGCCGCCGGCACCGGCAGCTTCCTCGAAGAGCAGGCCGAGCGACTGGGCATCAACATCAAGCAACAGTTCGGTCGGATGGCCCTCAAGAGCCGCAACCCCATACGTCTGGGCGAGCGTTGCACCGTCTTCATGGAATCAGACCTAGTCGGTTATCAGCAGCAGCGTGCCGAGACCGACGACCTTGTGGCCGGCTTGAGCTATTCGATAGTCAACAACTACATGAACCGCGTCGTCGGCAACCACCGGGTCGGCAAGCGAATATTCTTCCAGGGCGGCACCGCCTTCAACATCGGCGTGTTGGCTGCCTTCGAGAAGGTGACCGGGCGCGAGATTACCGTGCCGCCGCATCACGAAGTGACCGGCGCCATGGGGGCGGCCCTGCTGGCCCAGCGTCATCAACAACGCAGTGGCTGCTCGACCAGCCTGTTTGGTGGGTTTGAGCTGGCCGATACCGATTACAAGGTCAGCAGTTTTAAGTGTACGGATTGCAGTAACGACTGCGAGATCAACGAGTTGGTTCTGCCCGGGCGCAAGCCGCTGTTCTACGGTTCGCGCTGCGACCGCTTCAACGTCGAGAAGAGCGCCGACTTACAGGCGAAGATTCCGGATCTGTTCGGCGAGCGGCATGAAATGCTGCTGCGCCACGCCGATATCGAAGCCTCACAGATAGACGGCCGTCCGACGGTTGGAATCCCGCTGGCGATGTTGAACTACGAGTTGCTCCCGCTCTGGGCAACATTGCTCGGGGAGTTGGGGTTCCGTGTCGTGTTGAGCCCTCCCAGCACGCGTTCGATCATTCGCCGCGGCGTCGAAGCGGTCCTCTCGACGCCCTGCTTTCCGGTCAAAGTGGCCCACGGACACGTCTTCGAATTGATCGACCAGGGGGTAGACTACCTTTGGATTCCCAGCGTAGCCAACATGCCAAACGAGGACGACAGCAGTCGAGAAGCCCAACTCTGCCCTTACATTCCCACGCTGCCGTACCAGATCACCGACGCCTTGAAACACGCCGGGCAGTCGGCCGAGATCCTAAAGCCGCTGGTCCGACTGCGCGATGGTCGCCGCGGATTACGCGGCGCTCTAGCATCGCTCGGTAAACAGTTCGGCCTCGGCGGCAGGCAGATCCGCCGCGCGGTCGAAAAGGCCTGGCAAGCCCAAGAGGCGTTCGAGCAAGCATGCCAGGACCGTGGTCGCGAGGTATTAGACGCATTGCGTCCGAACGATCGAGCCATCGTGCTCATCAGCCGCCCCTACAACGGCTGCGACCCGGGCGTATATCTCGATCTACCCAACAAGCTCCGTGCGCTCGGGGCGATGCCCATCCCCATGGACTTCCTCGATCTGCGGTCGCAGCCGAGCAATGGCAATCCGGTCTTGCAACAGATGTACTGGAAGTATGGACAGCGAGTTCTGCAAGCGGGCGAGTTACTGCGCAAGGATCCACGCCTGCACGCGATCTATCTTTCCAACTTCAGTTGCGGTCCCGACTCGTTCCTGACAAACTACTTCCGCCGCTTAATGTCTCCGAAGCCGACACTCGTGCTGGAGATCGACGAGCATTCGGCCGACGCCGGGGTGGTCACGCGGCTGGAAGCCTTTTTGGAGAGCCTGGGCAACTCGTCGGCGTCGACCCCAAAGCCAGAAACCGCGGCGGCTGCTAAGCCGCCGGGCAACGGCAAGCCTAAGACTATCTTTGTTCCCTGGATGGGTGACCAGTCGCATGGGATGGCCGCCGCCTTCCGCGCCTACGGACAGCACGCCGAAGTGATTCCCATCGCTAGCCAGGAGTCGCTTGAGTTGGGACGTCGCTTTACCAACGGCAAGGAATGCTTGCCCTGCATCATCACCGCCGGCGACATGGTCCGCGTGACCCGGCGCGAAGACGTCGATCCCCACGTGGCCGCCTTCCTGATGCCGGGCGGATCGGGGCCCTGCCGATTCGGCCAATACAGTTGCCTGCACCGCCTGATCCTCGACGACATTGGCCTGGGCAACACCCAGGTACTTGCCCCGTCACAAGATTGCGGACTGTATCAAGACTGGGGCAAGTTAAAAGGCGACATTGTCTCGCTCGGCTGGTACGGTATCTGTGTTTTCGACATCCTACAAAAGGCCGCCCTGGCAGTCCGTCCCTACGAGCGCCAGCCCGGCAGCACCGACGCGGTCTATGACGACTGCAGCCGGCGGGTCTGCCAACTGATCGAAACGCAGCCCACGGAGAAGCAACTCATCGAGTGCATGGCCCGGGCCGCCGAGCATTTTTCGGCCATCGATGTTGATCGCAGCACACTTCGGCCGCGGATTGGCGTGGTAGGCGAAATATATGTCCGACTCCATAGTTTCGCCAACAACGACCTGATCCGCCACCTGGAGCGGTTGGGCGCCGAGGTTTCCTTGGCCGGCTACCCGGAGTGGCACTATTACACAAACTGGGTGCGCATGAGCGACGCCCGACGAAATCGCAATCTGCTTGAGTGGCTGGTCAATTATCAAAAGGATCAGATTCAGCATCGGCGGCATCGCCGCCTGGCCGCGCCTTTTGCCGAACTGTTGGGTCACTTCGATGAACCCCCGACCGGCAAACTGCTGAAACTCGCCGAAGGCTATCTGAATCCGAACCTCAAAGGCGGCGATGCGGTTCTCTCGATCGGCAAGATGGTCGAGATGTGCGAGGAAGGTTGCCACGGCGTGATCAACGTAATGCCTTTCTCCTGCATGCCATCGACGGTTGTTGACGGTCTTATGAAGCGGCTGGCCGGCACATTGGACCGCCCGGCCATGTCGATCTCGTACGATGGCCAGCAGGATCCCATGCTACAGACCCGGCTAGAAGCCTTCCTATACCAGGCTCGCGCCTGCTCGTTGGACAGTTGATGGCAGTCAGGATGTAGAGAGCGAAGCTTCTCGTTACGTTTCCGGCCAAGGCCGCTTAGACAGTTTAGTCGGCCCATCGACGGTACTGCGACCCCTCTGTAGTGCTGAAAAATCGCCGGGACGTGGTTCGTGGCGGTAGATAGGCCAAACAAAGTGTCGAGCAAACTGTTGCAAGACGGCGACCTAGTGACAACAATGAAAGGGCGTGGTCCCTGCAAAACGATTTGGAATAGGTTAGTAGTTGTACCAATGTTCCAAGAAGAGTCAGAGAGCGTTCACCTACCGAGATCTATCCATCCTGCCTAGATCTGTCAGTCCTACCGAGATTTGAGGCGTACAATGCCAATCAACGAATGGCTTTCAACGAAGTCCGGATTCGCGATGAGAACAAAGGCGATTGCACTTGTTGTGTTCATGCTGGCATCGTCAGCCTCGTTTTCGCTCGCAGCAGAGGCGGATGCCGAGGCCAAGGCGAAGGCCAACTACGATGTGGCCGAGAAGGCAGCCCACGCGGCGGAAGCTGAGGTCGCCCCCTTAAAGGTCGCCATGCAAAAGGCCGACAAGGCATACGCCGCCGCGAAGAAAACGGCCAACACGAAGCGTCAGAAGGCCACTACTGCGAAGAATCTGGCGGGCGCGCCGGGCGTAAAAGAGTTGAAGCAGGCCGAGGCCAACTTGCCCGCTGCCATTAAGGCCCTGACCGACGCGACCAACGCCAAGCCCCCCCTGGACAAGGCGTTGGTCACCGCCAAGGCCGCCGCGCTCCCCCTGCAGCAAGCTTACGATCCGGCCGAGAAGGCAGCCAAGCAGGCTGAGGCCGTGGCGAAGGTGGCCTCCGACGCGGCCAACAAGCTCGATACGGAAGCCAAGAGGGCCACGGTCCAAGCGGCCGCCAAACGCAGAACGGCTGAGACTGCCAAAGCCGCCCTGGCCAAGGCACGGCAAGGCCAGGAAAATTTGCAGAAGCAGGCCAACGATGCTGCTAAGAAGCTGCCCGAAGCCGAGATGCAGAAGAAGGCAGCCGACACAGCTTTGGCGAACATCAAGAAGCAGGCCGCCAGCAAGGATACGGCGGCAGCCGCGAAGACGGCTGAGGCTCAGGCCACGGCTGCTGCAAAGATGCTGAACCGGGCGACGGCGCAGAAGAAAGTGGCAGAAGCCGGCTTGGCGAGCATCAAGAAACAAGTAGCCGCCGCCACCACGGCTTTATCAGCCGCCGAGCAAGCCGCGCAGGCCACGGCGAAATTGGCCAAGGAGAAGAAGCAGGCGGCAGCACAAGCGGCCGCCAAACGCAAGGCGGCGGCGGATGCTGGGGCGGCCCTGGCTAAAATGCAGAAAGCCGAGCAACAAGCTCAGGCCCAGGTCAACGCCGCCGCAAAAACGCTGAGCGATGCGACGCCGCAGAAGAAACCGGCCGACGCCGCGGCGGCGAAAAAGCTGACCGAAGCAACGGCGCTGAAGAAATCGGCCGACGCTGCCTTGGCGAACGCGAAGAAGCAGGTGGCCACTGCCACGGCCGCAAACCAGGCGGCCCAGCAAGCGGCCAAGGAACTCATTCAACTCGATGCGGCAAGTAAGAAGGCCAAAGTGCAAGCTGCCGCCAAGCGCAAAGTGGCCAATGCGGCCAAGGCAGCTTTGGCCCCCAAGGCGAAGACGCTGGAGCAAGCGTTGGTTAAGGCCAACGCCGCCACACAGAAGTTGGTCCGAGCCCAAAAGCGGAAGACGTCGGCCGAAGCGGCCCTGGCCAACCTCAAGAAGCGCATCGTCGCTGCCAAACAGACGCACGTGGCGGACGAACAAGCAGCCAAGCAGGCGGAAGCCGTGGCCGCTCCTTTAAAGGTGGAAGCAGAAAAAACGCGCGCGGCGTATTTTGCTGCCAAGAACATCGCCGACGATAAACGCACCCTGTCCCAGCAGGCCAAGGCCGCGCTATACCGGCTGGTCGCCGCCAAACAGGTGGCAAAGCTTATGGAGAGTTCTGCTCCGCCCAAGCCCGCGAACCGGATTGATGAAATTATCTTTGCGAAGTTGAAGGCCTTGGGTATCAAGCCGATCCTCTGCTCCGATGCAGTGTTTGTTCGTCGCGCCTTCCTCGACCTGACGGGCAAACTGCCCACCGCGAAAGAGGCCAAAGCGTTCATTCGAAGTTCGGACCAGAACAAACGCGTTGCCTTGATCGACCGTCTGCTTAACCAGCCGGCGCATTTCGATTACTGGGCCATGAAATGGAGTGATATTCTGAGAGTCAAGGCGGAGTTCCCCGTCAAGGTTTGGCCCAACGCGGCGCAGGCCTATCACCGCTGGATATGGGAATCCATTGCCCAAAATAAGCCGTACGACCAATTCGCGCGTGAACTGCTCACCTCCAGTGGAAGCAATTTCCGCGTGGGGCCGGTCAACTTCTACCGCGCCATCCAGGAGAAGACTCCGCAGGGCATCACCGCATCCGTGGGATTGGCGTTGATGGGCACACGGGTCCACTCCTGGTCGCAAGAGCGTCGCGCCGGCATGGAGGTGTTCTTCTCACAGGTAGGTTACAAGCCCACCAGCGAGTGGAAAGAGGAGATCATCTTCTGGGATCCCCTCAAATCGACTGCCGTGCCCGGCAGTATTGCTCCAGGCATTCCAGCAGTGGCCAAATCGGTGACGGTTACCAACCAGATTCCACAGGCACTGGCCAAACCTTTGAGCGAAAACGGACCGCTCTCAGCAGTCTTTCCGGACGGCAGCAAGATAACGATTCCACCGAACCGCGATCCCCGCGAGGTGTTTGCCGATTGGCTGATTCGGCCGGATAACCCTTGGCTTGCCAGAGCCATAGCCAACCGTACTTGGGCCTGGGCGATGGGACGCGGCATTATCCACGAGCCGGACGATATTCGCAACGACAACCCCCCCAGCAACCCCGAACTTTTGGCCTACTTGCAGAAGGAACTGGTCTCAAAAGGCTACGATCTGAAGCATCTGAAGCGCCTGATCTTCACTTCGACCACGTACCAGTTTTCTTCGATACCGAGGTCTAAAGGGCCGGAAGCGCGAGCCAACTTCGCCAACTACTTGTTGCGGCGCGTGGAGGCCGAGGTCTTGATCGACGCGCTGAACGAAATCACCGGTAGTTCGGACCTATACACCAGCGCTGTTCCGGAGCCTTTTACCTATATCCCCAAGGGAATGCCTGCGGTGTCCCTGGCGGACGGCAGTATCACCAGCTCCTTCTTGGCGTTGTTCGGACGTTCGGCACGGGCCACAGGCATGGAAAACGAGCGCGTCAACGAGCTTGCCTCACGCCAGTGGCTCTACATACTAAATTCGTCCACAATACAGAGCAAGCTTCAGGCAGGCCCAAAGCTCAAGGCGATGCTCTCATCAGGCGGCAAGGCGAATGAAAAAGCCGAGAATCTTTATCTCACAATCCTTTCGCGGTTTCCGACGGATGCCGACGTAAAGGCAGCGGAAAATTATGCTAAATCCGGAGTGACGAAAGGGCGCGACATCTGGATCGATCTCGCCTGGGCGTTGATCAATAGCCCCGAGTTTCTTCTGCGGCATTAATTGTTATCGAAGCGGGATTATTGGCATAACAATCAAAGGGGAGTCAAAGGAGGACTGAAATCATGAGTACAAGCCACAATAAAAATAAGCGGGAGCATGTTTCCCGACGCGAGGCCATGCGACGCGGCACTTTGGGCGCGGCGGGTGTGATCGCGTCCGGCGGTTTGAATTCTCGCGTCTTTGCGGCCGAGGCCAAGAAGACGCCCAAACAGATAGCCGCCGAACAAAAGGCTGCCCGAGACGCGGCGGCCAAAGCTAAGGCCAAAAGCAAGGGCAAGATCAAGTCGGTCATCCAGATCTTCTTGTGGGGTGGCATGTCGCACAACGATGCCTGGGATCCGAAGCCGGGTACGGGCTATGACTACTTGGGTGAGTTTGATAAATTCATCCCCACCAACGTGAAAGGGGTCCAACTTGGCGCGCTGTTCCCCACACTGGCCAA
>CAZISU010000031.1:0-14904 GCA_964541935.1 uncultured Planctomycetaceae bacterium
CTTGATCGTGGGGACACTGTCTGTGCCGTGGATAATGTCAACGATTACTATGACGTTACACTCAAAGAGGCTCGCTTGGCCAATCTGCTTGAATACGAGAACTTTACGTTTCACAAGGTCGACCTTGCGGATCGCGGTGCCCTTGACGACGTGTTTGAACGAGAGCATCCGCAGCGGGTTGTCAATCTGGCGGCCCAGGCGGGTGTGCGATATTCGTTGCAAAATCCCGCTGCTTATGTAGACTCTAATCTGGTGGGTTTCGTAAATATCCTCGAAGGGTGCCGTCACCATGCCGTGAAACATTTGGTCTACGCTTCATCCAGTTCGGTTTACGGCAACAACAAAAAGCTTCCGTTCTCCGTTGAGCATAGCGTCGATCATCCGGTCAGCCTTTATGCAGCCACGAAGAAGGCCAACGAGTTGATGGCCCACACCTACAGCCACCTATTCGATCTTCCCACGACGGGGCTTCGCTTTTTTACGGTGTACGGTCCTTGGGGACGCCCCGATATGGCCTGTTTCCTTTTCACGAAGGCGATACTCGAAAACCGCCCCATCGACGTCTATAATCACGGCCGCATGAGGCGAGATTTTACTTATATTGACGACATTGTAACTGGAGTCGTGCTGACGCTCGATCATATTCCCAAGCACAACGAAAACTATTCGTTCGAGAACCCCACGCCGGAAACCAGCGCGGCTCCTTACCGCGTCTACAACATCGGCAACAATCAGACGGTCGAACTGAACTATTTTATTGAGCTTATCGAAAAAGGTCTCGGCAAGAAGGCTACAAAGAATATGCTGCCCATGCAACCGGGCGATGTCGAAGAGACATGTGCCGATGTCGATATCTTGATGCGCGACGTGGGATTTAGCCCCAGCACCTCGATCGACGAGGGCATCGAACGATTCCTGAAGTGGTATTGCGATTACTGCAACGTCAGTTTGCCGACGGGCTTCCCACGTGATGAGGGAGGCAGTGCATGAAAATTATGATCCTTGCGCATGCAATAAGAGCCGGAGGGGGGCGGGCTACCTGTACAAATATTCTCAAAGCGTTGAGCAAATTGGACCGGGAGAACGAATATTACATTTTGGTTCCAGATCAGCCGGAATATAGAAATCTAGGGCTGGAAGGAAGTCGACGCGAAATTCACTACTACCGTCGCCGATTCGGGCACGTTGGGCGCTTGTGTTTCGACAAGTTTTCCCTCAAGCGTATTGCTGCTAGATTTCAACCTGATGTGGTCTGGGGTATGGGTGGGCTTGGATTCATTGATCCTCCTTGCACCCAAATAGTCTCTCTCCAGAACTCCTATATTGTCTACGATGAAAAATACTTGGGGCCGATGAATATCGAGACCAAACTTTGGCTTTTTTTCTTGCGTCGTTGGTTCAAGCGGCAGTTGCCAAATACACAATTGGTTTTTTGTCAAACCGCAACGATTCAGAAACGGATTCATGAATTATTTGACTACAAGGGCAAAACCTTCGTGACAGGGAAAGCTGTTTCCGCGTTTGTGGAGGAAGGTGACGAAAGTGTTCCTCAAACGCTTCGTCCGTACGGGGATAAATTCAAGCTCCTTTACGTTACCCGCTACTACCCTCACAAGGGCCTGGAAATACTAATAGAAACCTTGGACCGTTACCGGGAGGAACTGGCCGGCGTGGTAGCCTTTACCACAATCGAGCCCGAGCAGCACCCTAACGCGGCCCGACTCTTGAAATCGATCCGCGAGAAAGGCCTGGAAGATCGAGTCGTTAATTTGGGACGACTGCCCCAGGAGTCTTTAGCGGCTTATTATTGCAATTGCGATGCGCTGCTTATGCCAACGCGGCTAGAATCTTTCAGCGGCAGTTATTTAGAAGCAATGCATTTCGGACTGCCGATACTCACGAGTGATTTGGATTTTGCTCACGAAGTATGCGGCGAATCCGCAATATACTTTGATCCTTGGAATGCGGAAACAATAAAAGAAGCCATTGTAAAACTCAAGGGCAATCCCAAGTTGTCGGAAAATCTTATATCGAGAGGCAAAACGCAATTGCAATCTTATATTCGCTCGTGGGATGAGATAACGGAAAACGTGCTTGAAAATCTGCATGAAATTGTCGCGACATAACAAGAGCCGATAGCATGGCTATTAAACCAAACAACTCCATAACAAACGATAAAGAATCATCGCTCATTTTCTGTGGCGACGCATTCTTGAGAACTCGCAACGGCGCAGACCCGTTCGCGCGGATCGCCGCGCGGATCGGCGGTTGCACGGCCTGTATCAACTGTGAGACTTCTCTGGAAGGCGGAAAGCAGACGAACAAGAATATTACATTGAGTGCCGACGAAGCATCTCTGGATTTTATTCCAGAAAACGTCTCGCTTGTTAGTATCGTCAACAACCATATGGCCGACGGCAGCGATCCGGCAGATCTGGCGCGTGCATTGCGGCAACGCGAAAAGACCGTGATCGGCCCGGCCAACCCCGCTCGATCATGCACCGAGATCGCGGGCTTATCGTTTGAATTTTTCAGCGCATACTTCCCGTTGCCTCGCGCCCGGCTGTCGTATGCAGGGGCGTTGGCCTCGAAGTTGGAAGCTATGATTCGCGACTCGGATGCCCAACGCCGCGTGGTGAACCTGCATTGGGGTTATGAGCATACGGATATGCCGGCGCCTTTTCAGCGTGATTTGGCTCATCGACTAGTCGATGCCGGCGCCAGTCTCATCATAGGCCACCATCCGCATGTGCCGCAAGGATGGGAAGTGTATCGCGATGCTCCAATCTTTTACTCGTTAGGGAATTTCAATTTCTGGCAATTCGATAAGCAACCGTCGGCCGACAATAAGTGGGGATATATGGTCCGCTACTCCCCGCAAAGCGGCCGTGCCGAAACTGTGCCCTATCGCATCAACGACAATTATCAGCCGGTCGGGGTTGCGGATCGCGACGAAGAAGAGTTATCAAAACGGTTGGAGAGTTTATGCAACGGCATGTGTTCCATCGACACTGCTACATGGATCGGGGACCACTATGCCCAATGGCATGCCCGCGAGCTGAAGGTATGGAAAAAACGTTGCGCGGAAACAAAAAGTCTCACGCTGATGTTGAAGTTCATGATATGGTTGTTTCTGCCGATGCAGATTCACTACTATATTAATGCTGTGCTCGGGTGGATTTCGCTTTTGTTTACCACAAAGGCTCCACAACGGCAAGGATGAACATTTCGAGTTTAGGAAAACAGGCTAGCTGCCATGCTTGAAGATATTCTTAGAAAACCCAGATCGATCTACTATGCAATGCCTGCTTGGCAAAAAGCTATCGTGGGGAATCTGTACCATACGATTCCACAACGGTTGCGACTTGGCAGGCAGTATGCAAAATTCAAAAAGCTCCTAGAGACATCGGAGTATTGGTCGAAGCAACAGTGGGAGGAATTTCAATACCTGGAACTGCTGCATACCATCACAATCGCCTATGAACACGTTCCCTACTACAAAAAAAGCTTCGGCGCGCACGGGCTTACGCCGGCCGACTTCACTTGCATCGCCGATATTCAGAAATTCCCCACGCTATCGAAGAAAGACATTCAAGAAAATCGCGACGAGCTGATTGCTAAAAACATACCGTCTTGGCGGCACCTGCTGACCACGACCGGAGGTAGCACGGCAGAACCGCTCAGCCTCCTCCACGAGAAAGGCATTACCCGCAGCAAAGAACGCGCCTTCATTTGGAACGGTTGGTCGAGGGTCGGGTATTATCCGCACGCGCGTACCATTCAGTTTAAGGGACGTAGCGTGGGAAATCCCCAAAAGGACATTTTCTGGGAATACGAACCTATCCAAGGGTTCCTGGAAATGGACAGCAACTACTTGACCGAATCGCGAATTCCTCTTTATCTGGACGCGATGAGGGATTTTAAGCCCGAGTTTCTCATCGGATATGCGTCTTCGATATACCAGTTGGCGCGATTCTTAAAAAACTGTTCTCGTAATGATTCCCCCAGTTTCAAAGCGGTCTGCCTTACTTCCGAGAATGTTTATCCCTGGCAACGTGAATATTTAGAGGATGTATTTGGGTGCAGAATATTCAGCCACTACGGACAGTCGGAAATGGTACTTTTGGGAATGGAGTGCGAAGAGAGCCACAACCTGCATTTCTTCCCACAGTATGGATACCTGGAAGTGATGGACGTCGCTGGTAATCTTCTTGACAAGCCGGGAGAGACCGGCGAATTGGTGGGAACCAGTTTTCACAACCGAGTCATGCCGTTAATCCGCTATCGCATGCAGGATTACGGATCCATTGGCGAGCCCGATTGCAAGTGCGGGCGGCAATACCCCATCATAAACGACGTGGAAGGCCGACTACAGGAATTTATCGTAACGGCCGATAACCGCTTGATTTCGATATGTGTGATGGGGGCCGCACACTTCAATATTGCTGATTTTGTCTACGAGACGCAGTACTATCAAGACCAGCCGGGCCACATCGTATTCCGAGTAGTCCCACGCGGCAACTTCGACGAGAAGAAAAAAGCGATTATTGTAAACACCTTGAAATCTAAACTCGGAGCCGATGTGACAATTGAAATCGATGTAGTTGAACAATTGAAAAAAAGTCAAAACGGTAAGCATATAATGATAGAACAAAAGCTATCCGTGCCTACATATATGGATAAGGGATAAACCTAAACCAGCATCGCGAGAAAACAGGTATCCCCTGAACTTCACGATTACGTAAATTCACAATGAATTTTTAACGATTCAATAGAATCGGCCTAAAATAACAGGAAGCAATTACAACAGAGCGCATACTATGGACTACACGAAAGAAAGTCTCGCCTTCCGTGTGAAGAAGGCACTGCGATATATACGCTTGTACGGGATACGCCGTACACTCGTGAAAATTCGCGGCCAATATCACATGTGCAGAAAGTTCGATGATCTGCCCAAGCTATCCTCACCCGCTGCTAATGCCCATGTCGGGATCATTGGCTGTGGAAATTTTTCCTTCAGTAATATCGCATATTATTTGAAGAAGAATTATGGATGCGTAATTCGCGGAGCGATGGACATCGATATTAACAAGGCCGCCTCATTGGCCCGCGAGTATGGAGCCGGTTATTATACCGACAAAAGCGAAGAGGTCATTCAGGATGAGAATATCGATCTGATATATGTCGCATCCAATCACGCTACCCATACCGAATATGCCATAGCCGCACTGCAAGCAGGCAAGGCCGTGCATATCGAAAAGCCACACTGCGTTAACCACGACCAATTAGTGTGTCTGTGCCAAGCGATAAAAGAACACAATGGCAAGGTCGCTCTGGGCTTTAATCGCCCCTATAGCACCCTCGGCATGACGATGGCCGAGTATCTGAACAAGGAATCCGGGTCGGCCATGTTCAACTGGTTTGTTGCCGGGCACGAAATTGAACCCGATCACTGGTACTTTCATGACGAGGAAGGTGGCCGCGTCCTGGGAAACTTGTGCCACTGGACAGACTTCATTTATCACCTCGTACCACCCGAAGCACGTTACCCGATTGTCATCAACCCGACGGTTTCAGAAAAAACCGACTGCGATATTGCCGTTACCTACACTTTTGGTGACGGCACGATTGCAATCATTACGTTTTCGGCAAAAGGCCATACATTCGAAGGTGTGCGCGAGCGTTTTTCCGCTCATAAGGGTAATACACTCATTACCCTCGATGACTTCAGAACGCTAAAAATTGATGTCCTCGACAAGGTGATCAAAAAGAAACTGTGGAGCCGCGACCATGGGCATGAACAGAACATCAAACGCAGCTATTCAATGGTCCGGCCAGAAGGAGACCAAAGTACGGATAGTCTGTTGTCATATATCTGGGAAACAGGGGATCTGTTCCTGAAGACCAAGGAAGCGTTGGAACAACAAACGAAGATTACACTGCAAGCCTATTCCGATGACTTACTACGCCAGCAATCAACATCGAATTCTTAATTAGCTCGGAAATTACCATGAAACAGATGCTCCAAAACCTCAAAACGGGCATAATCAGCGTCGAAGACGTGCCGCGTCCCATGTTGCGTGACGGGGGGATCGTTGTCCGCACACACAAGTCTCTGATCTCAGCCGGCACCGAACGGATGATGCTTTCCTTGGGCAAGAAGAGCCTGTTGGGTAAGGCGAAAGAGCGGCCCGACCTAGTTAAAAAAGTCTTGGATAAAATGAAAAAAGAAGGTTTTTGGGCTACCTTCCAAACCGTTCGCGATAAGCTCGATAGCGAAATGCCGCTGGGCTACAGCAATTGCGGCGAGGTGGTCGAGGTCGGCGCCCGCGCGCGGCGTTTTGAAGTGGGCGGGCTTGTCGCTTGTGCGGGGGCCGGATACGCCAACCATGCCGAACTTAACTACATCCCGCGTCTGCTGGCTGTTCCCGTGCCGCAGGGCGTGAGCACCGAGGCGGCCTCCTATGCCACCGTGGGCACTATCGCCTTGCAAGGCGTGCGTCTGGCCGACCTGCGTGTGGGTGAAGCAGTCGTGGTGCTGGGACTGGGATTGATCGGACAACTTACCGTACAGATTCTCAAGGCCTCGGGCTGCCGCGTGGCGGCGTTGGATATTTCGTCCGAGCGCGTGAAACTGGCCGCCGATAATGGTGCCGATATGGCACTCGTGCTCGAAGGCGAGCGTACGGAAAAACAAGTGTTGGACTTTACACGTGGGCGAGGCGCCGACGCGATCTTGATCACGGCAGCTACGTCGAGCAACGAGCCGATCGAGCAGGCGGCCCGCTTGGCCCGCGACCGCGCCAAGGTCATCATGGTGGGCGTGACAGGTATGGATATCCCACGCACGCCGTACTTTAAGAAGGAACTGACCTTCATCGTGTCGCGTAGCTATGGGCCGGGACGTTACGACACGGATTATGAAGAACACGGCCAGGATTATCCCGTCGGGCACGTGCGTTGGACCGAGAACCGCAACATCGAGGCCTTCCTCGACATGGTCGCCTCAGGAGCGGTCCGCCCGGAGGTTTGCACGACGCACCGCTTTGCCATCGACGATGCCGTGTCGGCGTTCGAGCTGATTCTCGGCAGCAGTGAGCCGTACCTGGGTGTCGTTCTGGAGTATCCGCAAGACGCTACGAGTGGTAAAGAGACCGGTGATAAAGAGACTGAGTCGACAAGAATCGAATTCCCGACCGCCGCTGCAAAGCCCACCGACAATGTGGGGCTGTCGTTTATCGGTGCCGGCGGATTCGCCCGCGGTGTGCATATGCCTAACGCCGCGAAGTTGAACAACGCTTCGGTGCGAGGCATCGTGGACGCCTCGGGCATGGCGGGCAAGTCGGCTGGCAATAAGTTTGGGGCCGCCTTTTGTGCGTCGACCGAGTCGGAAGTTCTCGAAGATGCAGAAACCGACGCCGTGGTCATCGTTACACCCCATTCGCAACATGCCGACGGCGTTTGCCGCGCTTTGGCGGCCGGCAAGGCCGTTCTGGTGGAAAAGCCGCTGGCGATCAATGTGGACGGACTGCGGAAAATTCACAAAACGCTGCAAGCGCATCCCCATAATCTGCTGATCGGTTTCAATCGTCGTTTTGCGCCCTTGGCCATCGAGTTGAAGAATCATTTCACCGGCCGCGGGCCGTTGAACGTTCAGTATCGCTGCAATGCGGGTCCGCTGACGGCCGACCACTGGATCAGCGATCCTAGCGAAGGCGGCCGCATCATTGGCGAAGCGTGCCATTTTCTCGACTTCTTTACCTTCCTCACTGGTGCCGCGCCTGTGACGGTTTTTGCGGCAGCTCCATCGGTCGGCTCAGCGGACGACGCGGCAATTACAGTTACATATGCCGACGGATCGGTGTGCCAGTTGGTTTATTCTTCAACCGGGCCGTCTTCGTACAGCAAGGAACGCATCGAAGTGTTCGGCGGCGGTATGGCGGGCGTCTTGACGGATTTTCGCACTCTGGAGATGCATTCGGACAGCGAGCGGTTTAAGCCCCGCAAGTCGATGCAGGCGGACAAGGGACATAGCCGGGAGTTGGCCGCGTTTGTGGATGCGATTCAACGTGGCGTGCCGTCGCCGATTAGCGTCGAATCACTGTTCGACACCACCTTGGTTAGTTTCGCCGCTTTAGAAAGCATCCAGCAGGGTGTGCCGATCTCCATTGCCCAGATGCGAGAATCGATTACAACCGAAGCGGGAGAAGCGTCTTAACTGCACATGAAGCTTTCGTCCTTAGCCCGCATTTTTAGTACCGTCCGTCACTTGCGGCCTTCGCAAGTATATTGGCGGCTGCGCTATCGGCGTGAACGGGGACGGCCGGTGCTAGAGCCGCATGTGCCTGAGAAAATCGAAATTCGCAAAGACTTTCCGGACGTGCCGCTGCTGATGCATGGCGTGAAGGACGACGCTTCAAGTGCAGCGGACAGCCACCATTGCGAATGTTGCGGCGACGGGTTTGTTGCCTTAATGGAACAGGGACGTTTTCGCCATCTGAATAAGACGAAGAATCTCGGCAGCGAGCCCACCGACTGGCTGCTCGGCGCGGCAGCCGAGGATCGACTGTGGACGATAACCTTGCACTATCACGCCTGGGCGTGGAACCTGGCCGAGCGGGCCGCCGGCGGCGGTGAAGACGCACAGCGCGCGGATGCATGTTTGCGGCGGTTGCTTGGCGATTGGATTGAGAATTGCAACTTGGAGGCCGATGGCGCGCGTGATCTGGCCTGGAACGCTTATGCTATCTCGACGCGGCTGGGCTGGTGGTGCCGTTTGTACCACAAACTCGGTAGCGAGGGGCGAAAGAACTGGGGGGAGCTAGAAGGCAAGTTCGTTCGCAGTATGTGGCGTCAAGCGGCCTTTCTTAATTCGCACATCGAATGGGACCTTCTCGCCAATCATGTATTACGCGACGCCGTGGGGCTGGCTTGGGCCGGGCGGTTTTTCGATGGACCCGAAGCCCGCGAGTGGACGCAAGCTGGCACCGATTTGGCGCTCTCGCAAGCAACGGAACAGGTATTGGCCGACGGTGGGCATTTCGAGCGTTCGCCCATGTACCACGTCCACGCCATGGAAGACCTGCTTGTGTTGGGGGCACTTGTGGAAGAACCGGTCGCGCGGGAGAGCATCCGAGGAACCTGGCGAAAGATGGCCGAGATGCTAGCCTGGACGCGGCACCCCGACGGCCAGATCCCCTTGTTTAACGACGGCGCATTGAACGACGTATGTCACCCGCGGAAAATGCTTGCGTCCGGCTGTCGTACGTTTGACCTGGAGATTGATCCCCAGCCGCGCAAGGGCGGGAAACTGTTTGGCGATTTCGGACTTGCGGTCTGGCACGGCGAACCTTGGAGCTTGTTTTTTGACGTGGGGCCGGTGGGCGTCGACTATCAACCGGGCCATGCTCACGCCGATACGCTCTCGATCGAGGCGTCCTACAAGGGCCAGCGGTTGTTTGTCGATCCGGGCACTTTCGGATACGACAATGACGACGCGCGGGTATACGATCGGGCTACAGCGTCACACAATACGGTAAGCGTCGACGGAACGGATTCGAGCGAAGTCTGGCATATTTTTCGGGTAGGACGACGCGCTCGGCCGAAGGACGTGAGTTGCGACACTTCCGGCGCCTCATGGCGTGCCAAGGGCGCGCACAGCGGCTACGCACACCTCGCCGGGCAACCGTGTCATGCTCGCCGCGTGGAAATATCCGAGCAAGGCTGCCTTGTTATTACCGACGAAATAACCGGTCGCGGTCGGCACACGCTCGACGGTGGTCTGCTGCTAGCTCCCGGTTGGACGGCACGGCAGTCCGACGATGGTTGGGAAATCAGCAAACATAAAACACGACTTCACGCAAAGCTCGAAGCAGAAGGTGTTACGCTTGAAACGTCGGTTCGTTCGTACAGCCCAGAATATGGACGACGCCAGAACGTGCAGCGTCTGCACTGGCACGGCGAGGTAGAATTACCTTACAAGTTGACCTGGCGGATAGAAGAATATTCGGCAGATGCGGAACAATCGGATAGGAAAATGGAGTCATAATAAAGAGATGCGCATCCTTGTTCTCACTGATAGATTTCTACCGGAGATATCTCCGCCCTGTTTCCGTACCATGGAACATGCCCAACAGTGGATGAAAATGGGGCACGAGGTCACGGTTTTGACCTGCGCTCCTAATTCACCGCATGGCAAGGTGTTTCCCGGCTACCGCAACCGCCTCTGGCAAACCGAGGAGATGGACGGCGTACGCGTGATTCGCATTTGGACATACATGACCAGCAACGAGGGCATCGTCAAACGCTCGCTGGATTATCTGAGTTTTGCGCTAATGGCGATCTTCTTCTTTTGGCGCTTGCCCAAGTTCGACATCATGGTTGCATCGTCGCCGCCGCTTTTCGTACCGGTGGGCGTGTACGGTCTTTCGCTGTTGCGACGCCGCCCGTGGGTGTTCGAACTGCGCGACCTTTGGCCGGCGTCGATTGCCGCCGTAGGGCTGAAAATGGGACGGATAATGCGTCTTTTGACGCGGCTGGAGATGTTCCTCTATCGCAAGGCCGACCGCATCGTGGCCGTAACGCCGGCCTTTATCGAAGAATTGGTAGAACGTGGCATCCCACGCGAAAAACTGGACATGGCCACCAACGGCGTTAATACCGAGGTCTTCAATCGGGACAACGTCACGTTCGACGCCCGCGAAAAATTGGGTATCAAGGAAGGCGAATTTCTAGCGGCCTATATCGGGGCCGTGGGAGCGGCGCACGGCCTGAAAACGGTTCTCGACGCGGCCGAGCTGTGCCGAGACAAGCCGGAGATACGATTTGTGATAATCGGCGAAGGAGCCGACCGCGCCAAGTTGGAAGAAGAAGCCGGTCGGCGAAAACTCACTAATGTGATGTTTCACGATTTCGTACCGCACGACGAAATACCTTCATATCTGGCCGGATTAGACGTGGGGATCGTTCACCTGCGACCGCATAAAGTTTTCACATCCGTGATACCTTCGAAAATCTTCGAGTTCATGGCCATGGGCACACCAATGATCTACGGCGTGGAAGGTTGTAGCGCGGAAATCGTAAGCCATGCCGGCGCAGGCTACTGCATACCCTCGGGTGATCCCCAGGCGATGGTCGACGCCATCCTCGAACTACAGCAGGATCCCGAGCGATTGAAAAAGATGGGCCAGTGCGGTCGCGAGGCCGTCGCCAAGGAATTCAGCCGCGCGGCTAAAGCAGAAGAAATGTTCCGTTCATTCGAAAAAGTGCTCGGAATTTCACAATAAAGAAAAAGGAGAAGTAACGTGGCGAATTTGCGATTGGCTTGCATCGTTGGTGCTCGGCCGAATTTTATGAAAATGGCGCCGATCCTAAAGGCCTTCGAGGCCCATCAAGGTGTGGAAACGGTCTTGGTCCATACGGGCCAGCACTACGACAAGAATCTTTCCGACG
Source organism: uncultured Planctomycetaceae bacterium (assembly GCA_964541935.1). GTDB lineage: Bacteria > Planctomycetota > Planctomycetia > Pirellulales > Thermoguttaceae > JAFGTN01. The sequence goes on from CAZISU010000031.1 coordinate 11,452, forward strand.
TCTTCTTCGAAGAACTCGACATGCGGCGCCCTGACATCTCGCTTGAAGTCGGTTCGGGCAAACACGGACAGCAAACGGCTCGTGTTATCGAGCGTTTTGAAGAGGTTCTGGAAAAGGCGTCCGAGGAGGGGAAACCCTTTGATCGCGTGCTGGTTGTCGGCGATGTGAATTCGACCATGGCCACGACCATCGCGGCCGTGAAACTCGGCGTGCCCGTGGCCCACGTCGAGGCGGGCCTGAGAAGCTTCGATCGCACCATGCCAGAAGAAATCAACCGAATTCTGACCGACGCGATTGCTGACATGCTGCTCGTCTCCGATCCGGCGGGGATGGACAACCTCCGCAACGAGGGGCACTCGGAAGAAGAGATGGTGCTGGTGGGCAACGTCATGATCGATACTCTCAAACGGCTGTTGCCAAAGGCCCAGGCCCGCGATACGCTTTCACGGCTGGGACTAACCCCCGGCTCTTATGGCCTCGTCACCCTGCATCGACCGGCTAATGTCGATACGGCCGAGTCACTCGGACCGCTGTTGGACGTGCTGGTTGAAACGTCGAAGAATCTGCCGCTTGTCTTCCCAATCCACCCTAGAACCAAGCAGCGCATCGAACGTTTTGGATTTGCCGAGAAACTCGACTCCGCCGCGGGACTTTTGCAACTCGGCCCGGCCGGATACCTTGACTTTTTGGCACTGTCTTCGCAATCGAAGGTGACCGTTACCGATTCGGGCGGCCTGCAGGAAGAGTCGACCGTGCTGGGCATACCTTGCCTAACCGCAAGACCCAATACCGAACGTCCCATTACAGTTACCGAGGGGACCAGTACGCTGGTGGGCAATAATGCCGACATGCTTCGCAACGGTCTTGCGGCCGTTTTGGACGGCACCTACAAACAAGGCAAATGTCCCGAACTCTGGGACGGCCACGCCGCTGAGCGTATTGCCGAGGTGATTGTGGAGAAAAGCGGCTCCTAGTAGAATTTAGTGGGTGATGAACACTACAAACCATTTCAGCAAGGGAATCATTTTGGCCGGCGGGTCGGGAACCCGTTTGCATCCGATCACTCGCGCGCTGAGCAAGCAGCTTCTGCCGGTGTACGACAAACCGATGGTCTATTACCCGCTGTCGGTGCTCATGTTGGCAGGCATCAGAGATATCCTGCTGATCTCGACACCCCAGGACATCGATAGCTTCGAGCGTTTGTTGGGCGACGGCAGTTGGCTGGGGATTTCCATCCGCTATGCGGTGCAGCCACAACCGCAGGGAATCGCCCAGGCATTTATCATTGGGCGTGAATTCATCGGTTCGGACAACGTGGCCCTGATTCTCGGCGATAATGTATTTTACGGTGAAGGTTTTAGACCCAAGCTTGCTTTGGCGGCCTCGCGACGGTTGGGAGCCACGAACTTCGTCTATACGGTGAGCAACCCGGGCCGCTATGGTGTGATTACTCTAGACCAAAACGATCGGCCGCTTTCCATCGTCGAGAAACCAACGCAACCGCCTTCTAATCTAGCCGTTACGGGACTGTATTTTTACGACAACACAGTCGTGCATCTGGCAGCCGAATTAGAGCCGTCGCAGCGTGGGGAGTTGGAAATTACCGACATCAATCGAGCGTACATGGAAGAGGGCCGCCTGAATGTGGAACGCCTGGGACGCGGCTTTGCCTGGCTAGACACGGGCACCGAAGACTCGCTGCTGCAGGCCGCCGATTTCGTCCGCACGATCGAACAACGACAAGGCTACAAGGTCGCCTGCGTCGAAGAAGTCGCGTTTCGCATGGGGTTTATCGACAGCGATAAACTGGGAGTCCTAGCGGACCAGTTTAATAATAATTATGGCCAATATTTGAAAAAAATATTAGACCAATGAGAAACCGTATTGCGAGCCGTAAGATGTCTTATTATCGGCAGCACCTGTCAAAACTTGAATAATCCGCAAATTCTAGCCTATCGGCACGAATTCCCCGACTGACTAAAAAGAGTCTATAGCCCCCTGTTTTGCTCGCCCTATACCACCGCCCAGTAGCCTCCATAAGCAAATCCGTGTTACAATATATGGCATTAGGCTTCTTTGTATGTGGAAGTCCTTTTCAGAACTCAAGTTCCGTTCGGGACATAGACCCAAATTTATCCAGAAAATTCACTTGTCCGGGCATTTTGTGAAAACCCGTCGAATAGCCGGACAGTCAATACCTTTGCAGTAGGTGGTGTTCATGCGATCTCTTAACGTTCGTTTGTTGGCAATCATTGTGGGACTCGGTATAGTGTTTGCGATTGCCGTACTTGCCCTCAACCGTTTTCAAGTTTACCGACATGCCAACGTTTATTACGAGACGGCACAAAAGACGAAGGATAGCGATGATCTGAATCAGCGTATCGATGCCGTTAAGTATTTGCGACGCTACGTCAGCCTTTGCCCCGATGACATCGACGTGAGAGCCGAACTGGGCGAACTTATGGCCGATATCGCCAAAGAAGGCGGCCAGAAATTCCAGAGATTCTATGGTGACGCTTTTTTCACTTTCGAAAAAGTTCTCCGCGAGGATTACACTCGTTCGGATGTGCGCCGCAATCTTGTCGAAGTGGCAATGGCCACAAGGCGATATGACGATGCCGAAGAGCATCTCGAAGTTCTTCTTGAAGATTCACCCAATGATGCCGAGTTGCTTTCATGGCTGGGGCAATGCCAACTCCGGGCTGGAAAAGATGAGTTGGCCAGGGAGTCGCTTCAAAAGGCTATCGAAAATGCACCCACGCTGATTGAGCCATACACTCAACTTGCTGCCATTCTGCTAAAGAACACCAAACTTCGTGGTGATCGCGACCTGAACCCCACTGTGCCAGTCGACAATGCCACAAGTTCGGCCGATTTACAATCGCCCGCAAGTGAAAAACCCGACGACAACAAACCCGACGACAAGCAGCCCGACGACAAGAAGACTGACGACAATAAGGATGATAAAGCTGAAGGGGACGCTGAAGAAAAGGTTGCTGAAAAAGAGGACGAGAACCATCCTGACACCTGGATGAATCGTCTGGTGAAGGCTAATCCGGATTCGCCGCAGGCACATTTGGAGAGAGGGCAATACCTTCTTCGAACATACAAACGCGACGAGGCTGAGAAAGACGCCACCGAGGCTTTGCGTCACATGCCTGTGGCGATGCATGCTGTCGGCGCTGCAATTGGCGATACGGCAAAGGCACTAAAAGAGCTGGTTGAATCGCTACCTTCCGCTCCCGCCTCCGCCAAGACGGCGATTGCGGAACTTGATTCGGCTGCCAAGCAAATGGAAGTAGCCGCAAAATCGGCGGCGACCTTAGCGAAAACCGAAGAATCGGCCGGCGACGAGCAGGCTATTGTGGCCGCTTTGACAAATGCTCCCAAGGCTCTTAAAGCAGCGGGCGGGGCTCTGGTTGAGATTTCACAGGAAAACGACCAGGAAGATGG
>CAZISU010000032.1:0-14330 GCA_964541935.1 uncultured Planctomycetaceae bacterium
GTAAGTTGTTGACTTCTGCCATCGTCGGTAACGGTTCGGCACCGAAAACAGATTTGAATAGCAAGGACGCGAACGCCCCGGGGTAAAATATTATTACCTGATCGTCTCGGACTTTACCCTTGAGAAGTTCTGCGTATGGTTTATGTGCAAAAGCAGGCGTCACTATCAGGATGTACTTCACATCCTCAATGGCTTCTTCGATACAGGTTGTCGCCTTGTTGAGCGAAAAACGTCCCTGCACTTGTCCAATGCATTCAATTGTTTTTGTGTCCAAGACTTTTTGGACGTTGTCGCGAAACTGCTCCATTTCAAAAAAGTTGACGGCAAAGCCTTTCGCTGTCAAATCAGCAGCCATGGCATGCGCGCCATGCCCTCCACCCAAAACGGCGACACTTCTGTTATCACTCACGATTTGAACTCTCCCTTTAAGAATATTTTCTCGTGCCCGTTCCACGGACAAGCATATAGATCAGCAAAGCAAGCAGCAGACATGCGCCGGTCGGTTCCGGCACACTTGCGGAAAAGCCGGGCGACAATTTTTGCCAGTTGGCCGCAAGGATCGTGGCGTCGGCATCGTCGACCTTGCCATCGCCGTTAAAGTCGCCTTGGCCCCAGCCGGCATCGGCCGATAGCCAATTGGTTGCCATAATAGAGGCATCGGCGGCATCGACCGTTCCATCGTTGTTGGCGTCGCCATCCAATGGGGCCATGAGAACGAAGGATAGATTATCGGCATATCCATCACAGTCGCCGGCGCCGATACGCACCATGCCCAATTCGATTTCGACTCGTCGCGTTCCCACCGGCACCGTGCCGTTGGAGTTGTAGGGCATGAGCGTCGTTTGGTTGCCTCGCGTGGCGGCGTCGGGACCGATCAGCGAATCGACCAGCAGGCTGTTGCCCGACTCGTCGAAGAAGCGGGCGTGAAGTTCGGCCCAGTCATCTTGCGTTTGCCAGCCACCCAAATAGCCGGCCAGTCCGTAGCTCATCAGCCCGTCGTCGACCATGTCGGCAAAGTCATCGATCTCGAAGGTCTGTGTCATTTTACAATCCTCAATCATGCCGCCCGTAAAGAAATTGTCCCCCGCCTGATCCGGAGTTTGCGCAAAGCCGCTTCCCATTTCTTCGTAGCGGAACACCGACACACCGTTGGCGTCGTAGTCGGCCCAGCCCGAGCAAAACTGGTCCGGCGTCACGTCGTCGAAGCCGCGGTCGTATTCGGCGTCGCTATTGAAGAGCAGGTTATTGCCCAGTGATATCTGTCGCGTCGGCGATTCGCTCAGGCCCATTGTATGGCCGTCGAGGTCTGACATCTGCTCGTCGGGCACGCCCATAAACGAAAGCACCGTTCGTACGACATCTACCGTGCGCGGCTGCGGAAAGACCTCGCCGGGCACGACGGAATCTCCGCTGACGATCAACGGCACGGTGCGAATCTCCTGGGCAGCCGAACCGTGACTGCTGCCGATTCCGCCGTGGTCGGTGGTGACGATGGTTAACCATTCTTCCTGCGCAAAGGACGGGCGGGCGGCAACCGTCGACATGATTTGCCCTACCATTGTGTCGTGGGCTTCTATCGATTGAATATAGGGCGAGCCGGGAGTTGGATCAAATCCGGATGCGTGCCCCGTCCCGTCCACATCGCCGAAATACACAAACAAAACGTCCGGGTTTTGCACATAATCCGGATGCCAGCCGGAAAGAAACAAGACCGCTTCGTCCGCAACTTGCGAGTCGCTGGGCTTGCTGCCGTTGGGCAGGCGCTGCAGGTGGTTGATGTCAACGTTACTGGGTGTCTCTACCATATTAAGCCAACGCGTGAACTGCGCGGTGACCAAAGAAGGGTCGTAGCTTTCCAATCGGGAGTAGACGTCGGGCCAGGCATCGAGGTTGTTTCCAACCGCAGGATCACCATAATCCGAGTTACCTTCTACCTCGTGCCGGTCGCGATGCACGCCATACAAGATAGACGACCAGCACGTCCCGCTGATGGTGATATCTTCGGATTGGGCATCTAGACTGAACGCACCATTGGCGATCAGAGCATCCATGTTCGGCGTTTGGGCAACCTCATATGCGTCGCTGCGGATACCGTCGATGCCGAGAATGAGAACTTTTTTTTCTCTTTCATCCGCAAAACAATAGCCCGGCAGAAGCATGGCGCCCAGCGTTATCGCTGTAAGCATAAACAACAAGGACCCGGTTACGTGTCGCCGCTCTCTGCCGCAACAATTCTTTTTGCAACTAATGTTCAGCATCAATGCAATCTCCTTCAAGGATGCGATCTGGATACGCCCCGAATCAAAGACACATGTATGCGCAGCACCGGCGTACACCCCACATAGTATAAACGTCTCAAACGGCGAAATCCTTTGGGTTGCGAGCAAAAATCGAGTAAAAATATTTTCCGGCGGCATATTTTTGCTCAAAAACCTACCAGAAACGGCGTGCCGCCCCACCATTTGGGCTGGAAGTCTATACCATGCTTTCCTGCGGCAAAGCCCCGCATGCCTCATGCCAGTTACATAACAGTTGCTTACGCTCGACTCTTCTCTGGGAGCCTGGACGTGGTTAGAATGAAATCATCGGCCTTTTTGTCTTTACCTTCAAATTTGGGTGTTGAGAATGCAACGTTTGCTGTTACTGCTGATTCCTTTTTTGCTGGCTGCCGATTGGCCGACTTACATGAGCGACATGCAACGCAGCGGCATAGCAAAGGAACATCTGGCCGCGCCGCTATGGCGGGAGTGGACCTTTCATTCACCACACGCTCCACATCCCGCATGGCCCGCTCCGGCCAAGCGTGACGTAACCAACGGCCAGCGCGACCTCAGAGCGGTTCTGGCTTACGATCGCGCATTTCAAACTGTGCTTGCCGACAATACGGTATTCTTTGGATCTTCGGCCGACGATAAAGTCTACGCGCTCGATATAACCACCGGCCAGATACGCTGGACATTCATTACGGGCGGTCCGCTTCGTCTTGCACCTACGTTTGACAAAGGAAAACTTTTCGTCGGCTGCGACGATGGGTATGTGTATTGCATTTCGGCCAGCAACGGCAAACTTGTTTGGAAGCAGAGAGTCCACACACCGCGGCGCATGTTGCCAGGCAACGGCCGAGTCATCTCTGCCTGGCCTGTTCGATCATCGATTGCCATCCGCGACGACATTGCTTATGCGGCCGCCGGCCTATTCCCAAGTGAGGGTGCATATCTGGCCGCTTTCGAATCTCAAACCGGCCGGCCCAACTGGAAAAAAAAGATCGACATTTCCACACAAGGCTACATGCTGGCCACGCAACAGCGTCTCTATGTTCCCACCGGCCGCACCACGCCAGCCGTTTTCGACCGCGACCAGGGCAAACTGGTCGGAAAACTACCCGGCCACGGCGGAACGTTCTCACTAGTGGTCGACGATGTGGTGGCCAGCGGGCCAGGAGTGCGTCGAAAAGAAATCCGCGTTACTGACGCAAAAACATCGGAAACGATTGCCACATTCGGCGGACTAGCGATGGTAGTCGACGGGCGGATGGCCTACATGCTGTCGGAAGACTCGCTCACGGCACTCGATAGATCGCAACATCTGGATCTGGCACGCCAACGCAATACTCTTTCGAAGAAAAAGCAATCGCTGGAAAAGAGCCTGAAGAAGAAAAAAAGTAGTGACAAAAGCACCCAGGCGATCTCCGCAGAACTCGCAAGCATCGCAAAACGCTTGAAGGAAATCGATTCGGCCATGAAGAAGTGTGTGCTTTGGAAAAAGCCATGCGACTGTCCAAACGCCATGATTCTCGGCGGCACGATGCTGTACCTCGGCGGCCGCGATGAATTGATAGCCGTCGATACGACCAACGGGAAGCGGACTTGGCAGGCCCCGACCGACGGCACCGTGCATGGGCTGGCGATTGGCGGCGGTCGGCTTCTGGCCACCACCGACAAAGGGATTATTCACTGCTTTTCCAAAACGCAAACCGAGCGGGAAAACATCGTTCGCCTCGAGCCGGAAAGCCTCCGCTTTGCCAACACGCGGATCGGCAAAGCAGACGCCCCCATCCGCACAGAAATCCACGCCGACCCGGCCCTCAACAGGGGGTACTGTTTGTTGCTGGGCTGCGAAGACAGTCGACTTGTTTCCGAATTGGTCCGAAGCAGCAACTTGCAGGTTGTCTGCCTGGAGCCCGATGGCAAGAAGGTTTCCGCGGCGCGTCGGCGATTCGACCGGGTCGGCTGGCAAGGTGTTCGCGTTTCAGTCATAGAAGGGTCGCTAGAGCGCATGCCATTGCCCAGCGGCTTCGCCAATCTAATCGTATGCGGCAAGATGCCCTCCAAGCGGTTGTTGCCGCCTGCGGCCGCCGAAGTCGCGCGCGTCCTTCGTCCCTGCGGCGGCCGCGTTATTTTGACAATATCTACAAGTGAACGCAACGCAAAAACGCCGACTCTCGAAGCACTGCGAGCGTGGGGCCAAGGCCATTTCGAACGCTGGGAGGTCGCGCAAACCAGCCATTCAATCTGCGCACGAGCAAAACGCGGACGCTTGCCTGGCAGCGGAGAGTGGACGCACACCTTCGCCGATGCCGCCAATACCGCATGTAGCAACGACCTGTTGGTCGGCCGCGACTTGCAAGTGCAATGGTTCGGACGTCCCGGCCCAAATGGCATGGTCGACCGCCACTTTCGCAACGTGCCGCCGCTATACCAAAATGGCAGACTCTTTATACCCGGCCGCAATACTATTATCGCCGTCGATGCCTACAACGGCACGATCCAATGGGAGGCCGTCACGCCCGACTCCTTGCGGATGGGTGGCTTTCTCGATCCCAGTAACATGACTGTCGATGAGAATTACCTTTACCTGGCGGCTGAAGGGAAATGCCACCGCTTCGACGCACGCAACGGGAAACGGGATATCCTGGCAAATCTTCCGCCCCAAAACGGCAAGTCGGCAGAAGAGTGGGGATACATCGCCTCGGTCTCCGATATGCTTCTGGGCAGCTCGCGCTCAAGTGGCACCACATATCATAAGGAAACCCGCGATGCGGAACTGTACACACAACCGGTTTGGTATCCGAATATGAAGATGGCATTAAGCCACGAGATCTTCGCGCTCGATCGTTCCAGCGGTCGCCGCCGTTGGGCATACGGAAATTCCAAGCAACCCACGCGCCTAATCGATAATACATTCACAGTCGGCGACGGCACGCTGTATTTTCTTGAAACCACTCTTGCCGATAAGGTGCAAAAAGACACATGCCGCTTGCCGATGCTCGATATCATAGAAAACGGCCGCCAACAACTGGTAGCCCTGGACCTCGCATCGGGCCACGTTCGTTTCAAGCAAAAGCTCGACATGAACAACTTCCAGCAGCCCATCTTCTTGAACTATGCCCAAGGCACGCTACTGTTGAGCGGCTCGAAAATTATCGGTGGAGAAAAACTGCGAACCAACGGCCTCACCGGCGTCAAGCAACACACCGGCAAGGAACGTATCCACTATTACTACCAGGCCTTCGACTCCAAAAGCGGTAAGCTCCGCTGGCAACGCGATCACGACACTGATCTGGCCGTACGTGGCGGCCACGGCGAATTCAATCGCCATCCCACGCTTATCGACGGCATCGCCTACGCATGGCCCTACGCGTATCACCTCGACTCGGGCAAGCAGCTAAAGGGTTGGAAATTCGACCGCCGCGGCCACGGTTGCGGCAATATCTCCGCATCGCAAAAATGCATGTTCTGGCGAGGCTCAAACCCCTGGATGTTCGACCTGCGTCCCGGCGGAGGCGCACAGCGAATCAACAACGTAACCCGTCCCGGATGTTTCATCAACATTATTCCGGCCGGCGGGCTGGTAATGATACCCGAAGCCAGCTCGGGATGCACTTGTGCCTATCCGTTACAGATGTCGTTGGTATATTCGGCAAGTGATTCGAACTAATCGAGCGTTTCATCGCCGATTTTGGCGATCCACCGTTTCGTCCATTCCACAGCTTCCAGCCCCAAGTCGGCCACGCAGTTGGAACAGAAGATCACGCCTTCGATATCGCCATTCTTCATCCAACCATAGCATTGCTCGCACTGAGCCTGCACCCGACGCGCGGATATCGGCTTCTGGTTTCCAAAGTCGTACAAGTAGCACCCCACCAGCACGGGCTTCTGCCCTGCCAGCCGTTTCACGGTTTTGAGGTTCTCTTCGAGATTATCCAGATCCTCCGACTTCCAGGTCCAGAAAGTGATGACATCGCAATATTGCAGATACTCCGCAATATCCCATTCCAGTTGATGATCGTACAACACAATCCAAAGCTTCAGGCCGTGCTTGTGAAGCGTGCTTTGCATCGACTTGAGTTCGTCCAGACTGATGCGGCTCTTCTTCGCTCCACTGCCCGGCTCCAAGAAAAAATCGTCCAGCACGGCCCCCGACAGATTGCCAAACTTCCGCTTCATTTCAATCACGGCCGTCAGGTCTTCCTGAGCATTTATCTGCTGCGTGCTGCCATCTCCAATGACCGACCAGACCACGTGCTTCAGATTCCCGAAGCTCTTCATATGCCCGGCAAAATCATCCGGAGCCGGCTTACCGCCATAGCGGACCATGCAAATATTTTTCATCCCCAACGCCTCAGCGGCAGCTGCGGGCGAGAGGTCCGAGTTCCTCTGCAACTTGTATTGCCCGTTATAACTGCCCGCAAGATGACTCCATAACCACAGCCGGTCCCGAACGGTCTCTTTTTTCACAACCCCTTTTTCCCTACCGGAAACCGAATGGGTAACCATCGCTTTGAACAGCGTGTCGGCAATCTCCGCCATACCCGCGTCGCTCGGATGGTTGTGAGAGCCGATGTTCGCTGGATTTCGGCCCACGCCGCTTAAGTCGACGAAAACTCGCTTGGCCGGGTCCTTCGCACAAAGTTTCTTTTTTACGGCATCCACGGCCAAGTTCTTCCCAAGTGTAAAACCCGTGACGAAAATGTGCGGATTGCTGCTGTTTTTCAGTCCCGTCAACATGATATCCAGAGCGTCTTCGAACTCTTTTATCGTCCCGTTCGCCATATTCTCCCCAAACTGCAAGACGACAATATCGGCTTTCCAATCGAGTTGATTTTGTATGCGGGCATTGTCTTTCCAGGTGTTGTAGTTCCGCTCAAATATGTCAGCGACGTTGATGATGTTACCGTTGTAATTCGGCAGCGGATTGCCATGATACCAGCGGTCGGGGGCAGGACTGGTCTGTTTTAACACAAGAGACCCGCCCGTGGCAGCGTTAATTTTTTGCGCGAGTAGATGAATGTAGTCCTTGTCTGCAGTGCTGGCCGACAGCCCCCACCAGTTCGGTGGGCATGTCGAAATGCTGTTGCCAAGAAACAAAATTTTATCGGCTTTCATATTGCCCAATTGCGCAGCGTCCACCCGGGCAAGTTGACCACATGCGAACAAGCATGCACATGTCACAATAACTAATAGTCCGCCTGTTTTTTTCACGAATTATCTCCTATCATCCTCGTGTTACGCACATAGCATCAGAACAATCAGCAAGCCTTTTGCCTGCGCAAACAATACATATAGAGTACGCCTACGCCCATCAGCATGAGCGTGGCAGGTTCGGGTACGGACGCGGAGGATCCGCTACCGCTTTGCCAGTTGGCGACCAGGATCGTAGCATCGACATCGTTGACGGCGCCATCGGCATTAAAGTCGCCCATTCCCCAGGTAGCACCGGAGGCCGTTAGCCAGTTAGACGCCAGGACCGCGGCGTCGGCGTCATTAACAACGCAGTCGCCGTTGGCGTCGCCGGGCAGTAATATCTCCGTGACGGTAGACAACGAAACGTTATCGATACCGAATACGCAACTATGATCGGTGCCGCCACCGCCACCGAAAGCTTCGGGATAGCCCGCCAGGCTGTTAAGAAACGCAACCGTGTACTCGCCAACGTTATCCGCCGTGGGAGTAAACCGGAAGCTATAGTCTGTCCAGTCGCTGGTCAAACGTGGCGTGATGTACGCATATGGTTGTCCCGTGGGGTCGCTCACATGTGCAACCAAGCTCTCGTCTTGCGGGTCACCATTAGTCGAAAGTAATGCGGCGCTAAACGACATTTCATAGGTCTGATCCGCAACCAAGGGGGTTGTCTCGGGATGATAAAACCACCCCAGACCCTTGAGCCAAGCGCTGCCGCCGTTCGGCGATGGGTTCGCCTCCGTGCCGTCGCTCCACCCGCTTGATCCGCCGGCCAAACTCCACTCCGAGGTATCGGTGGAAAAGTCTCCGTTGGCGATCATGTTGGGCCCGTTAACCACAGGTGGCGCCGGCTTCATTGCATCGAACAGTGTGTCGGCAATGACTGCCATGCCCGTGTCGTTCGGGTGGCTGAAATCGCCGATATTCGCTGGATTCTGGTCCACGAAGCCTAGGTCGACGAAGACACGGTGGGTGGGGTCCTCCGCGCAAAGCTTCTGTTTAATAGCATCCACGGCCGCGTTCGCCCCAAGGATGTAGCTCGTGACGAAAATGTGCGGATTGCTGCTGTTTTTCAGTCCCGTCAACACGGTGTCGAGTGCCGTTTCGAGGTCTTCCAGGGAGCCACTCACCAAGTTCTCTCCAAACTGCAAAACAACAATATCCGCGTCCCAATCGAGCTGATTCTGTATGCGGACGTTATCCCATGTGTTGTAGTTCCGCTCAAATATGTCGGCAATGTTGATGGTGTTGCCGACGTAATTGGGCAGCGGGTCGTTATAGAACCAGCGTTCGGGATCAGGGGGTGACTCCTCTAATACAAGAGACCCGCCCGTGGCATTGTCGATGCTTTGCGTGAGCTGGTGAACGTAGTCCTTGTCTCGGGTACTGGCGACCGCGCCCCACCAGTTCGGTGGAGAGTATAGAGTTGGACAGTAAGTAATACTGTTGCCGAGAAATAAAATTTTGTCGGCCGGCATATCCCCCAGTTGCGCGGCCTCCACCCAGGCAAGTTGACCACATGCGACCAAGCATGCATTCATCACAATAACTTCAAGTCGGCCAGTAATTTTCACGTCTTCTAAGTTCCTTCCAGTCTACAACTATGATCGGCGCTACTGCTGCAACTAAGGCTGGGCCTTTTGGTGCATAATGCATTATGCTTGCCGACACTCCTAGCTTACTTGATCCCTACGTCCGTGTCAAACGTCAGAATTTAAAATGCCATCCTGTTGGTTGTATTTTAGGGGCGTGACTGCAAGACTTTATGCTGAAAGAGGTTGCGAATCGCTGGGCACTCAAGGAGAGACTTAAAATTATCACCCGATACTACCGGCTACTCGCCTGCCAGCGCCCGGCGTTAGGTTCGGTAACAGACCAAATCTATCCAGCCAAACATGCCTCTACCCCGGCGGCCAAGTCATCTTCCGCCCGCCCAGCAAATGGAAATGAATGTGCATGACTTCCTGCCCGGCGGCCGGCCCATTGTTAGTCACCACGCGATACCCGTCCTCCAGCCCGAGCTGGGCGGCGATCGTCTTGATCGCCACGAACAGATGCCCAATCAACGCCTCGTCCTCTGCATTGATGTCGTCCACCGCCGCGATTTCCTTCTTGGGAATCACAATCACATGCGTCGGCGCTCGCGGGTTGATGTCGTTGAACGCCAAGCAGAGATCGTCCTCGTACACGATATCCGCGGGAATCTCCCCGTCGATAATCTTCTTGAAAATCGTAGACGCGCCCATTTTCACCGCTCCTGTTAGGTAATCTGATCCAGAGCAATCGCCTCGTCGATAAGCAGCATGGGGATATCGTCGACAACGGGATAGAGATAATCACCACCCTCGCGTACCAGCCCGGCCACGATCGGTTCTTCGACCGTTAATCCGCCCCGGTTTTTCACCTGCCCGGCCTCGATCGCATGGTTCAGCTTGGCCAGCAGCGGCCCATCAGCTTCGGCCAGCGGCGTCTGCTTCTCGGGACACGCAAGAATGTCTATCAATCGCTTATCGATCATGGCTAACTCCCTTTGGTCGAGCCAGCATCGAAAAAAATACCGGCGGGAGGTCCAGAATGCACGATTTTCCGCCGTTTTTCAAGACCCTTGCCCCAATAATTCGCCCGATTATTCGCCACAAATGCCAAACGCGAAGCTCAAACAAGGGCAAACCGTTTTCCGGCCCTAGTTTGCGCTTCGCGCTTATAGTATGTCTTCGTAAATACTGCAGCTAGGTCGCTTTTGGTGCTTTCGACCGCGAAACCCGACTCCGCGTCGGTCCGCGACGGGTAGGCTTCGACGTGGTCCATTGCTTTGTCAGTGTCTCGAAAACCTCGGGTGTTTCGTAGCGAATTACATTGCTGCCCTCGGGAATCGGGCCGATCAGACCGCGAAACACGGGCAGACCGCGCACACTCAGGTCCGTACTGCAATCGTCAACCCCAACCTGGGTATGACGCTTTTGCAGTGCTTCTTCACTATCGTAATCTCGAATGCTGATTTGGCCGTCCGTGCCACGCGTAACGATGCGGAAGGTGTCTTTTGCCATGGGGGAGTACCTTGATCTAAACGGTCATTGGGATCTAAACGGTCATTGGGATCTAAATGTTCATTTGCTAAATCGAAGTATCGACGCTTAGGAGCCGATGCCAGAGGCAATTCCCCGCCGCCCACACAGGGGGATTTTTCCCAAAAACCGGCACATCGCATACCATGCCGATGCGCGTTACGAACCGCTCTGAGCGACCACGAAACAACCGCGCACAGAAGAATCAACCAGTTTTACCCACACAACACACCGCATAGAAAACGGCTGTGGTATTTAGCTAAACCGTAACGATTACAGCCGTGATGCAGCCCGTAACAGTTGTCGCAACACCACGTGCAAATCGGTATTGGTCACAATCCCAACCAAGCGGTCACCTTCTTCCACCGGCAGACAGCTAATACCCTGTTCGAGCAAAATCGAAGTCGCATGTCCTAGCGTAGTCTCCGGGCTGATAGTCAGCAGATCCGTACTCATCACATCTCGGGCTCTGATCAGCTCCAAATCTTCGCGGTTCGGCTCGCAACCATACCCCAGGCAACGCAGCACATCACGATCGCTAATCACCCCAACCAATCGATGCTCCGGCTCAGTCACCAGCAGATGACGAAACTGCTTATCGTGAAACAACTTAATCAGTTCCAGCACCGTCAGATCCGGCGACACACAGCACGGCTTGTCAGTCATCACCTGCGCAACCAAAAGCTCACCTTTCCCACCCCCCCATCCAGTGTGCTCCAACGCCATATCAACTTGCTTTTGCTTGCTACAAACTTGAGCCATGATTATCTCCTACCACATAAAGATTCTGCCAAACAGTAGGACACTCAATCGCAGGTGGCAAGCCATCCGCCCAAATAGAAGGGCACACCAAAAGACACAATCAAAAAAATATCTCCACCAAAAGTGGGGCCTTCTTGTCAGTTTCCGAATCCAAAGGTACATTCTTAAGAAGCGGCAAGGAGGATATGCGAATTGGTTAGCAGCCTGATTCGAAATCAGGTGCCGGTTTACCGGTTGAGGGTTCGAGTCCCTTGTCCTCCGCCTTTAGGGTTAGTAGAACTCGGAATTACCCCGCAAGACTTCGTGTTTTGTGGGGTTTTTTCATGCTTTGGGTGTTCGATACCGGACGTTCCGTGCGGTTTCTGCGCTCACCTACGCGGAACCGGCACGGCCTTGATTTCTTTTTACAGAACAAATGTTACACTAACAACGGCGGCCGGCGCACCGAAGAAGGTAACGAGGTTCCGCTTAGTGTGGCCCCAGACCTCGACAGTCGAAGCTGTGATGTCTCCACGCTTCCAGCCTTTGAGTAATGTACCGGCCTGCTCTATTTGGTCGTCAACTCAAACGAAACCTCGTTCCCCTCAACCGGTATCGTGACCGTCAGCTTGCCCGTTTGTTTATGGTGGGCTGAGACCATTTCGTCGAAGAACTGGCCGGTTTGGGCGTCGCGGACTTTTTTACCGGTTGCTATGCGGGCGTTGATGGTTACTCGATATTCGCCCGTTTGCAGGCCGACTTTGGCAGGGATGGAGAACTTTCCGTCTTTGATCTCGCCGCCCGAGGAGTTACCCGACGTACCGGCGGTTGGTAGGAAGCTGATGGTGCCGGTCTTGACCGGCTGGCCGTCGAGTGTGACGGTGCCTTGCAGGGCGTGGCGGCCGGCCGAGCCGCAGCCGGTCAGGAAGAACAGCCCGGCGGAAAGCAACACGCCAAGGGAAAGTAGGCTGGGGCGTCGCATGGAAAGCCTCGATTTCGGATTATTTTTGAATCTAGATTTTAGAGGACAGAGATCCCGAATTAGGAATGAATTATGAATGCGCGCATACCAAACTGCAATCCGCCATGCCGCAACTGACGGAAAAAGCCAATTATCCTGCGGCATTTTACCAATCGAAAACGGCCGTTTTAGCTTTGCTTTGAAATGCCGTTCTGTTAACATTGTTTTGGAAGAGGCCTACATCGGCGGTTAATGAATTTGATCCCCCATTATCTGAGGGCGACTGATGAGGTGTGATTTATCGACGCGGGGCCCGTCTTCTGGGCGAGTCTGCAACTTTCGGCCGGGGTTCACGCTGGTCGAACTTCTTGTTGTGATTGCCATTATCGGCATTCTGATCGCGCTGTTGCTGCCCGCGGTACAAGCCGCTCGGGAAGCAGCACGACGCATAAGCTGCTCGAGCAACGCCAAACAGATTGGCGTGGCCGTGCATCTTTACAACGACGCTTACGGCCGTTTCCCGCCGGGCTACGGCTACCTCCGCGAAGGCACCTATGCCGCTGGCGACCCCTCGGGAATCGAATGGCCCTGGACCGTGCGTCTGTTCTCATATGTAGAAAACGATTGGGCTTCGGACCTGCTGACATGGGACTGGAATCCGGGCTGGAGCCCGCCCAGCGACGAGCCCCGCCGCGGCAACTTCATTCGCGCCAAGCAGGCCCAACTTCCCGTCTTCCATTGCCCCGACGACACCAAAGCCACTGTGCTGTACGGCACCGGCTGGCACAGCAGCTACGCCGGACGCACCTCCTACGCATGCAACCTGGGCTACGGCCGCATGGAAGGCCCCATCGGCAGCCCGACGGTTTCGATGGGCCAACTGGGGCCCGATGATAACATCCGCGTGCCCGGCCCCTTCGGCCACAATTACGGCGCGAAGATAGCCGATATCAGTGACGGCACGGCGCAAACCATCATGGTCAGCGAACTGATCAACGGCAGCGGCGGCACAATCCGCGGTGTGATCCACTACGACGAGGGACCGGTGTTCTCCGTGAACCTCAGCCCCAACGATCCCACACCCGACTCGGTCCGCTGGTGCGACCCGGCCGACGCGCCCGACAAGGAGTTCCGCTCCCCGTGCATGTATGCTTCGAGTCCTCGCTACGGCGACCTCATGCACACAACGCTGGGCCGCAACGGCAGCCAGAACATGGTTCTGCACACCTCGCGGAGCCTGCACCCCGGTGGAGTAAACACAACCATGTGCGACGGCAGCGTGACCTTCATCAACGACTCCATCGATCTGGGCATCTGGCGATCATTAGGAACGCGCGACAACAGCGATGTTATTCCGCAAGACGGGATGAACTAGCGGTTCGTAACGGTTGAAATGGGTATCGGGGCTACCCGCTATGTGTCTTCGCAAATCGCCTTCTACCGTCGCTTGCTTTTGCGGACGACTTTCTTCGACTTGCGTCCGAAGGGCTTCTTCGCCGGCCTTTTTACGCTTCTTTTCGGCCTTGCAGGGCTCTTCGACCTCTCGGGAGCCTTCGAGCGTGGCGGTTTGCCGTTGCCGCCGCTAGTGGCTTTAGCGGCTGGGCGGAAGTCTAGCTCGCGACGTTCCAGGTCCACGCGAGCCACTTCGGCACTGAGCCGGTCGCCCAGGCGGAAGATGTTGCCCGTGCGGTGGCCCGAGAGTGTGTGCGAGTCGCGGTCGTAGAAATAATTGTCGTCGGCCAGAAGTTCCAGGCGGATGAGTCCCTCGGCCGGCAACTCCAGCCCGCGTACGAACAGTCCAAAACGTTCCACCCCGGTCACGACCACGTCCATGCTCTGGCCGATGCGACTGCTCATGTAATTGAGCAGCTTCAACTTGATCAGCTCGCGCTCGGCCGACTCGGCCCGTCGCTCGCGGGTTGAGCACAACTCGCCCAGGGCCGCCAACTCGTCGAGATTATTGCGCGGCGGCTTCTTGCGAATGATCGAGTCCAGCAGCCGATGCACGGTCAGGTCGGGGTAGCGGCGGATGGGCGAGGTGAAGTGGCAGTAGCAATCGCTGGCCAGGGCGTAGTGCCCCGCTTCCTCCGGCCCATAAACGGC
>CAZISU010000033.1:0-13949 GCA_964541935.1 uncultured Planctomycetaceae bacterium
GGTAAACCAGGAAAACGCCACTCACCCCCCCGCGATTGCAATTCGAGCCTCGGACAATGCTCATCCCCCCGCCTTCCTGAAACCTAAAACCTAAAACCCGACTCCAAACAATGCTCCGCCCACCAACCCCCACCTCCCTACTCCTAACATCCATCTCCCTCCTTGCCCTAACGTTCCTACTCCCAGAACGCACCAACGCCCAACCCTGGCCCCAATTCCGCGGCCCCAACGGCTCGGCAGCGGCCCACGGCCACAACACACCACAACTACCGCTAAATTGGACCGAGAACGATTACCGTTGGCGCGTCAAGCTGCCGGGTGAAGGCTGGTCGGCGCCAGTGGTCTGGGGCGACCGAGTTTTTATAACATCCGCCTTACCCACCGACGGCATCAAAATCATCCGCTGCCTGCGCACATCCGACGGCGGCCTGATTTGGAAAAAAAGCTTCACAGCCGAACTCTATCCCAAGCACAACAACAACGGCTTCGCCTCCTCCACACCCGTACTCGACGAAAACAACGTCTACTGGGCCTGGGCCACCCCCAAAGCCTACACGCTCGTGGCATTAGACAAGGCCAAAGGCCGCCTACTCTGGCGACGCGACCTGGGCCCATACGTTTCCGAACACGGCTTCGGCGCCTCGCCCATTCTTATCGACGACCTCTTGATCGTGCCCAACGACCAGGACGGCAAAAGCTCGGCCCTGGCCCTGGACCGCCGCACGGGCAACACCCTCTGGCAAGTCCCCCGCAAAACCGACCGCACGGCCTTCGCCACGCCCTGCGTCTATCGCCCACCGCAAGGTCCGCCCCAAGTCATCCTCGCCAGCTCGGCCGAAGGCGTCACCAGCCTCGACCCCACAACCGGTAAGATAAACTGGCAACTGCCCGTCTTCGAGTTCCGCGTGGTCGGCTCGCCGGTCGTCTGCTCGGGCCTGGTGTTCGCCGCATGTGGCAGCGGCGGTGGCGGCAAACGCATGGTCGCCATCCGTCCTGGAGATCCAGCAACTGGCACAAAAGCTACTGTCGCCTACGACGTAGAAAAGGCCATGCCCTACGTAGTAACCCCGGTCGCGCGCGGCAATCGCCTCTTCTTCTGGGCCGACTCGGGCATAGTAAGCTGCATGGACGCTCCCAGCGGCAAAATCCTCTGGCGAAAACGCATCGGCGGAAAATACTTCGGCTCGCCCATACTCGTGGGCAACCGCCTATATTGCATCTCCCGCGCAGGCAAAATGGTAATCATGGCCGCCGAAGACAAATACCAACCACCCCTAGCCGAAATAGACCTGGGCGAACCCAGCTTCAGCACCCCCGCCGCGTGCGACGGCGTTCTCTACATCCGCACCAAGTCGCACCTCATGGCAATCGAAGCAAAATAAGGTTCATCCGTGTTTATCAGTGTTCATCTGTGGCTGATAACTTTTTTCTACTTCATTCCCTGAAATGTTACAGATTCCCCATTATATTCCTGGCACCGGCTTGCCGGGGTCGGGCATTTTCCGCGCGCTTTTGCCCGATACTTTCTCCCCGACCGGGAGCAATTCGATGCCCGAGTGGTCGTCCCGTACCCGCAGTCGCATCGACCAGATCATGTTGCTTGCACTATCCGTTTGCCGGTGCCCACCGGTGCCAATGTAAGCCAAATATGCCGACCCATCGGGCATCAAGCAACTACGCGAGTAGCCATAAGTTCGATCGACGAGGAATCCACGATTCTTGCCTGCCGCCACCCAACTGTGGCCGCCGTCGCTGCTGAAGATCGCTCGCAATCCGCCGTGGTTATAGGAGCCATAGTGACACAGCAGCGTTCCGTCCGCCATAACCAGCAACGTGGGCGCGAACATCCGAAAGCCAAAGGTGACCGGCTCGGTCCAGGTCTTACCGTTGTCGCTCGACCAGACGATTGTGCCCTCGGGCCGGCTGATCATCACCAGCCTCCCGTCTTTGAGCCGCACCAGACTGGGCTCGTGTTGTTTGTAGTCGGTCGTCACTTTAGACAGAAATTTCCAGCTCGCTCCCCGATCCGTCGACCGAAATACGGCGATCACCATCTGCCCCGACTTTTCCCGCGCTTCGCCGGCCAATAAAATCGACTCATCCGGCATCTCCAACGGCGGTCCATCCGTGGCGCTCATCGTAAACCCCAGCGGCATTCTCCGTATCTCCTGCTCCCAGGTTTTGCCACCATCCAACGAACGCACCAGGCCCATCAATGGCGTTTTGCTGGGATCATTTTCCTCCGTGTACTCACACCCGTTCGGATAAGTGAACAGACTACAGAGAAGTGTTCCGTCGTTCAACTCGCTAATGGCCGCATGTCGGTCGTCGCAGGGCGAATCCACCAGCGTTTCCGGCTTACTCCATGTCACGCCATTATCGGTCGATTTGACGATCATCGCCCGCCCGCCCGTCGGCGCATCCACATCCGGCATGCCGATGGCACGCCACTTAGGCCCATTCTCCCAATTCGGATTGAACGGCGTGGGCAGCGAGGCGTGCCAATAACCGGCATTAAACGCAACCAACATCGTCCCATTCCGCAACCGACTAGGGCACTCCCAGCCTACGAACCCCTTATAGCCGGGAAACGGGTCGGGCTGGTTCACGCCCGGGCCAACAATCATCTTCCGACATTTTCCCGCCGCCAAGTGCGACTCACCGCCTTCGACCACCTTGATCTGGGGCGACGACGGTTCCTCTGCCCTGTCCATCTGTGCATGCGCCAGCGGGACACAGCCCATAGAACTCAATAAACTCAGGAACACCGCGGCTGCAACAGCCTTGCTGAACGACATGTGCTTGATCTTCATAGCGTTTCTCCTCGTTGGTTGGTTCGACTGTTTGAGTTTCGCTTGTAGTACCGCCTTCAGGCGGAAAAACCCTCGCCTACCCCGTTTAGTCTTCTACCTCACACCCTCCCGCACTCCAGTTCCAGCAACTTCGTAAACGCCTCCATAAACATCTCTTTTTCCATTTCCTTCCGCTCTTTCGGACCATGTTCGGCAAACTCCGCCCCCAACACCTCGGCCGCTTCTAACTCATCTCCAGGTGGCTCGAAACTCAAATAATAATCCCGCGCTACCGTCCACAGACGCACGCCAAGATTCGTCACGCGATAACAATGTTGCCGCGTCAATTGCGAAAAAAGAAGCCTGCCCGCAAGGGTTGCCGCGTCGAGCCAACTCCTCGCGCAACTCGCTGCTCGTCATCTCGCCATCGATGTGACATTCATAAGCATACTCGCCCTAAAGCCAAATCTCAAGGCAACTTATGGCCACTATTCCAGCCGTAGCGACCGTTATGGCAAATCTTCCCCTAACCCATCTGCCAAACGGCCATTTTCAGCATGTCGCGGATGTGGCGGTTGGCCGAAAAAACGGCCGCCGGCTCGAACCCGCAGTGAACCAAACAGTGCTCGCAACGCGGATCGTTGCCCGGCCCCAACCTGTCCCAGTCGGTTGCATCGACCAATTCCCGATAGGTCCGATAGTGCTCGTCGGTGACCAGATAGCAAGGCCCCTTCCAGCCCCGCACGTTATAAGTCGGGTTGGCCCAAGCCGCACACGTCAGATCCCGTTCGCCGCAGAGGAAATCGAAATACACCGGCGAAGTCACCAGCCGATACCGCGACAGCATCTCACGCGCTTCTCGAAAGCGGGTGTGGATCTCATCACGCGTCATAAAGATCGAAGCCCCGCCCTGCGGGTCATCTTCACAAACGGCCTCGTAGCCGTAGGCCGGCGAGAGCATGAACCCGTCCACCGCGAACTGCGAAAGATACTCCAGCAACACGGCCACCTCGTGAATATCGGTCTCCCGATACACGGTCGTATTGGTGCAGACCATGAACCCCGCTTCCTTAGCCGCCCGCAATCCGCTGACCGCCTTGGTAAACACCCCCTCACGCTGCACCATCGCGTCGTGTGTCTGCTCCATGCCGTCAATATGCACATTAATAAACAGCCGGTCGCTGGGCGTGAACAGCCCCAGCTTCTTTTCCAACTCAACCCCGTTGGTGCAAAGATATATGTGCTTCCGCCGCTTCAGAATCTCCTCCACCAGTTCCTGAATATGCGGATAGATCAACGGCTCACCGCCGCAAATGCTAACGATCGGCGCGTCGCACTCATCCACCGCCGCCATACACTGCTCGACCGACAACCGACTCTTAGCCCAATCGGCATACTCACGAATCCGCCCACACCCCGTGCAATTAAGGTTGCAGGCATGTAACGGCTCAAGCATCAGCACCATGGGAAAACGCCGTTCCCCCATAAGCTTCTTCTTTAAAAGATACCCAGTCATCGACCGTGTCAAAGAAAATGGAAAACGCATAGTGCAATATCCGATTATTCGTTCGCAGCAATACTAACCCCACTCACCCCACCACACCCACCATCTCCCGCTCGTCCTCCTCCACCGCAACCACCCGCAGCCCCGGCGTATTAACCTCGGCCGAAGAAGCCGCCGCCGTCACCGCCCAACGCGACAGGGCCAACAACGGAAAGTAGATACGGTAATAGTGGTAGCGGAGATAAAACACCTTGGGAAAGCCGGTGCCGGTGAATTCAGGCTCGTCCCACGAACCGTCCTCACGCTGTGTATCTACCAGATACTGGATCCCACGCGCTACGGCCGGATGGTGTTCCAACCCGGCCGACAGCAGCCCGATCAAAGCCCAGGCAGTTTGCGAGGGCGTGACGTGGCCATGCCCGGGTCGTCCGTTCTTGTTGTAACTATCGGGCGACTCCCCCCAGCCTCCACAGGGCTGTTGGGTCGCCAGCAGCCAGTTGACGCCACGCCGCATGGCCGCGTCGTCGGGTTCCACGCCCACGGCCGCCATGCCGGCCATGGCCTCGCCGGTTCCATAAATGTAATTCACACCCCAACGCCCAAACCAGCTGCCATTGGCCTGCTGATTACAGCGAATATAATCGACTGCCCTATCAACCGCCCCATCGCCAAGGCGTCGCCCCAATTGGCCAAGGGCACTGAGTACATGTCCCGTAAGGTCGGGCGTGCTGGGATCGATCATGGCGTTGTGGTCGGCGAACGGCACATAGCACAGAAACTCGCGGTTGTTGTTGCGGTCGAAGGCGCCCCAACCGCCATCGTCGTTCTGCATCGCCAACATCCAATCCAGCCCACGCCGAATCGCCGCCGCCGAACGCTCCAGTCGATCACCGGCGCCGCTTGCACCGTCAGTATCCTCTTGTTCCTCCAAGTCCTCATCAGCGACTCGCAAATCGGGCGGAAGCGCTTCCGGCGACGCCTCACGCTCTTCGAACTGCGCTTGCAAAGCCATCAAGGCCATAGCCGTATCGTCCGAGTCGGGGTAGAAGTCGTTGGCATACTCAAATGCCCATCCGCCCGGCTCGACGTCCACCGTCTCGGCCCAATCGCCGGGCACTAATATCTGCTTGTCCAAAAGCCAATCCATGGCCCGACAAAAACCCGCATGATCCACCCCCACGCCACAATCGGCAAGCGCACGGGCCGTAATGGCCGTATCCCAAACCGGCGATTTGCAGGGCTGGATCCGGATCGTACCCGAATCGTCGAAACCCGTGTCGTCGTTCGTCGCTTCGTGTTCTTCGATAATCAGTGCGTCGAGCTGCTTGTGGCACTCCAGCACCTCGGGGCTGTCGTCGCCGTATCCCAGACAACGCAACGCCACAATGCTCCAAACGATGGGCGGGAAAATCGCGCCCAGCCCGTCGCTGCCCTCGAACCGCTTGACCATCCACTCCTCGGCCAGCCGCACGGCCCGCCGCCGTAGCGGTTTAATCTGGTGCCGCTGGTGGAACTTCAGCATCCGATCCAAAACCCGAAACACATGGTCCCAACTGAAAAAGCCCGTCCCCCCCGGCAAATCGGGGCAACGCAACTGCGGCCAATCTTCCGGCTCGCGAATGAACAGTTCTCGAATACCATGCTCAACCTCCAGCTTCCGCACCGGCTGATGCGACCACATAATCGACAACGGAACCAGGATCGTCCGCGACCACGAACTTACCGCGTACAGATTTGCCGGGAACCATTTCGGCGCCAGCATCACCTCCGGCGGCACGGCCGCGCATTGCTCGTAGGAAATTTGTCCCAATAGGGCCAGGTAGAATCGCGTGTAACTGTTTACCGCATCGGCGCCGCCGTTGGCCAGGATCGCCCGTCGAGCGCGCTGCATGTATTCCGCGCCGGGTTCGTGCCCCGTCAACTTCAAGGCGAAATAAGCCTTCACACTGCCGCTGATCTCCACGCCGCCCCCAGGGTACATCTCCCAACCGCCCTCGGGCAATTGCTTATCGAGAAGATAGTTGGCCGCCAGATGTGCCCGCCGCGAATCCTCGCGACCAAGATAGGCCAACAGCAGGATATACTCGCTTTCGAGGATCGTATCGCCTTCCAACTCGGCACACCAATGGCCGTCGTCGTGCTGGCGTGAAAACAACCACTGCCGCGTACGACCAATGGCCATCCGCACCGGCAGAGCCAGTTTCTTCGCCGCAAACGTATCCACCCCATCCTGGTTTTGCCCCGCAAGATCCAGTCGGCTCTCGACCGGAGGGCATTCATCGCACAACGTTTTCATGAAGACGCCTATCCTGGCCAATAAATGTCGTCCCTGACGGTAATCTCGGCAGTTTATGCGATAGAGGCGCCGTCGACAAGATCACTGCATCCGCGCATACCCCTATTTATGTAACAGTTGTACCCGTTTTAATAAAGCGTAAGGCTGAGGTGATCTGCGTAAGTATTACCCAAAACCACCCGCACGGGCCCATTGATCACATATAACACAACTGTTAGAGTTTATGCATTCTACAGAGAATGTGCTACGATTGTAGACTAGGTAAACTGGCGGGGCTGATACACGATACACACCGATGGTAAGCTAACCCACCATCAGCAGGAGAATACGGAGCATGGCGAAGCAAGGCAAATTGAGTGGTATTTTCACACCAAACATGGTGCCGCTCGACAACCAGGGACAGATCAACGAGGCGGAATTCCGGCGATACATCGACTGGCTGATTGCCGGCGGCGTACATGGACTTTACCCTAACGGTTCGACGGGCGAGTTCACACGCTTCAGTCGCCAAGAACGTCGACGCATCATCGAGATTGTCGTCGATCAGGCTGCAGGCCGCGTACCGGTGCTGGCCGGAGCCGCCGAGGCGAACGTCAAAGAAACGCTTTCGGCCTGCGAATATTACTACGAATTGGGCGTAACGGCCGTGGCCATTGTTTCGCCGTTTTATTACAAGCTCAGCCCCGACAACGTCTACGCGTATTTCAAAGAAATTGGACGCAACACGCCGGTCGACGTCACGCTCTACAACATCCCCATGTTCGCCTCGCCTATCGACGTACCCACCGTGCAACGCCTCAGCGAGGAGTGCGAGAAAATTGTGGCCATCAAGGATTCGTCCGGCGACATCGCGCACATGATCCGCATGATCGACGCCGTGCGGCCGAACCGTCCGGAATTCAGTTTCATGACCGGTTGGGATCCCTGTCTGGTGTCGATGTTCGCCATCGGCTGTGACGGTGGAACCAATGCCATCAGCGGCGTTGTACCCCAGGTTACAAGGAAATTATACGACCTGGCCATGGCCGGTCGAACGGAAGAAGCCTGCCGCATTCAATATCTGGTTTGTCGCCTCTTCGACGTGCTGCTCTATTCGGCCGATTTCCCCGAGGCCTTCCGCACCGCCGTCGACATGAGAGGCTTCAACATGGGCACGGGCCGACAGCCGATCTCCGAGGAACATAAATCCAAGCTTATCGGCATAAAAGCCGAGACCCGCCGCATTCTCGAAGAGATGGGCGAAACCGATACGGCGCCTGCCGGCGGTTCGCTTTCGACTGCTTCCGATGTTGATAAGGTAGGGCAAATCGTGCAAGGCGTAGTTGCCGCATTGCAGCAGCATGGTGTGATTTAGTCGCCCAATTCTCGCCATTTTCCAATTAAGCGGATAAACACACCATGCCACAGTCAAGCCTGGCACTGCTCGAAATCCCCAGCCTAACGGCTGCTCTGGTCGTAGCCGACCACTGCAGCAAGTCGGCCGGCGTGCGGATCATCGGCATCGAAAGCACGATGGGGGTCGAACAGTGCATCAAACTGGCCGGCTCGGCCGACGACGTGCGCGAAGCGGCCCAGCGCGGAGCCGCCATTGCCGCGCAAATGGGCAGCCGCGCAGACGTGGCTGTAATGCCCGGCCCCACCAAAGACACAGTTGCGGTGGCCAATCTACCGCCCTCATTCATCCCGTTGCTGGGGATCAACGATTCATTAGTTAAAAAAGAGGATCAAATGCCAAATACAGATGCGATCGGTTTGATTGAAACCCAAGGCCTTGTGGCCGCGTTGCACGCCACCGACGAAATGCTCAAGGGCAGCGCCGTCGAACTTGTCGGCAAGGAAAAGATCGGGGCCGCCTACGTCACGATTATCGTTCGCGGCGACGTTGCCGCCGTACAGGCTGCGATTGCCGTCGGTAGCCAGGCGGTCGAACGTCTGGGCGGCAAGCTGATAATGGCCGACGTCATCGCCCGTCCACACCCCGAACTGGCCGCATTGCTGCCGGCGTAGAGCAAAAGTAGGCCGGGTTACAACCCGGCGTTACGTGTTTTAGCCAACCGTTCGGGGGTGTTTGTTACCACTAACTTTTCAGTCTTGCCCCGTTTGGCGGTGTCTCGTACAATCACGCCACCATGCGGGGTCTTACAAACAAAAACACCATCTGTCTAATATTGCTCGGCCTGCTCGCGCTCGGACTGCGGGTTGGGGTCGTGGCCGTTCTTTGGGGCGACCATGCGGGACCGGTTGGATATGAGCACGACGAGATTGCTCGAAATCTGCTCGCCGGCAACGGTTTTTCGGTCGAATTCCTCGGTCACGAAGGCCCCACTTCGCAGCAGGCGCCTTTCTATCCGCTTCTATTGGCCGCCGTCTACGGCTGCTTGGGAGCGGGGACTCCGGCGTCGATCCTGGCAGTACAATTATTGCAATGCCTGGTTGGCACGGCGGTTGTGCTGGCTGTGGTTTGGCTGAGTCGGTCGTTGCTACCCGAGATGCGGCTGGTCGGTTGGGTAGCCGGCCTGGGTGCGGCTGTTTACCCGACACATTTATATATGGTCACCCACTTGCAGGTGGCCGTTTGGGCGGCCCTGCTGCTAACGTTACTTTTAGCTGTTGTGGTTTCGCCTCGCTGGCGAGCTACACGCAACGGGGCGATTCTGGCCGGCGTTTTGGCCGGAATGTTGCTCTTGGTCGAACCCATCTTGGCTTTGGCCTTGCCAATTGCGGCCGCCGTTTTCAGGACGGCCGAACCAAAACGATTCGGACGCACGGCCTTTGCTCATGCCGCACTGATGGCCGCCGTGGCGGCCGTCCTGATTTCGCCCTGGCTGGTGCGAAACCGGCTCGTACACGGCGAGGCGGTATTCATCAAGTCGACGTTCGGCTACGCCTTCTGGCAGGCCAACAATGATTTGAGTTGGGGCACTGACAAGATACCCAAGCCGTCGTCGGAAGGCATTCGCCGCACGCACAACGACACGCTGTCCGGCATGGATCGAGCTTTGTGGAAAGCCCGTCACGAGGCGATATACATCGACAACCTGCTGCTCACGCCGGCGGATTACATTCGCTTGGGCCAATTGAGCGAGCCCCAGCGGAGCCGCGACCTGGGCCGGCAGGCCTGGTCGTTCATCAGCGAAAATCCCGGTCAATACGCGGGCCTTTGTTTGCAGCGGCTGCGTTACTTCCTGCTCTTCGACGAAACCAACCCCAAGGCCGCCAATCGCCTCTATCGGGCGTCGACGGTCGCATGGCTGATACTCGGTTTTGTGGGGCTATTGGTGTCGAGGCCGCAGTGGCGACGGCTCTGGTCGACCTATGCGATTGCGGGCTTGGTCACACTCTTCCACACTCTGGTAATCACGGCCGTGCGCTTCCGTATTCCTATCGAGCCCATAACGTTCGTTTGGGCCTCGCTGGCCGTCAGCCCCGCAATTGCCCGTGTCTTCCAGGGCCAGCAAATCAAAATCTATCGATCGGGTGAATCTTCACAAGATCCGCTCGATTCGCGGCACGTGCTCAAAGGCCCACACTTCCGAACATCGAAGAAAACGGCCCGACGCCGGGTCGGTTGATCGGCGCTGATATGCTGCGACGGTTGCCCCTTTGTACTCACCACGCTCCGCGTGGTGACGGATTGACGTAAAACGCTTTCTGTTCAAGACTACGGAATTCTAACGCTAACCCCGTCAGTAGATCCCGTGATCTTGATCTTCTCGGGTGCCAGAATAGCGGGAGCGCCTTGTGTGGATAGATTGATGGGCGGGACAATGACAACCTGGTACTCACCCTCGGCCGCCCCTTCGCATTGCACGCCCATATAGCGTGTTTCCAGCGTAAACGAGCCATCCGCAGCGATCGAACCCGAGGCCGCTTGCTCGGGATCGTCGTGCTCGAAAATCACCCGATAGCCGGCGGGGATTGTTTGCCCCGACACAGAGACGATCTTGCCCGAAACCGGATAGGTTTGCGGCGGCGTAACCACGCGTTTTCGACGACACCCAGCAAACGCCGTCAATCCGACCAAGCAGAGAATGAGGATAACAAGTTGCACGCGTGTGAGTTTTGTCATGGTTACCAAGCGGCCTCGAACGGCACCCCGTCGCGGGGATCGCAAGCATAAATCCAGATATCCTGTTCGACGTCGGCAGCAATAACATGCACGCTACCGTCGGCAAAAGCGGTGTTTATTCCGCCCGGGTGTGCGGTTTGCGAGCGTCTGGCTTCGCAGTTGACGTCCCAGGTGGGCGTATCCTGAAAGAGCAGGCAAGGACGATATCCGGCTATGTCCGGGCTGTGGGAATCGCTATTCATGCACACCGCCGGCCGCCAGCAATTATTGGAATCGGCCCACAGGCTGGCCACTTTGTTATTCGTGTAGGTTTGCTTGCAAGTAGCATAGCGTTCGGCAAAAACAACCGTGTTGGAAGTCCCGTCGCTAAAAGTCGTGTCTAGCGACGCCTTGCCCTGCAAGCGGAGTTTGACCGTATCGGCGTCCGGTTCGCCAAAGACCAGGTAGTTTGCCCCGTAGCAGGTGACCGCCCAATCGTCGGCCGCGCCGAACACGGTTTGGGGGCGACCGTTGATGTGAGTGGAATCGCTGGGACAAATGAATGTAGAAATCACTTCATCGCAAATGCCATGGTCGTCCGGTGCGTGATGCATGTACATATAGCCGTCGCTTTGCCCCCGGTCGTACACGGCCTGTTGCTCGATGTGTGGTAAGAGCCAATAGAAGAGCGTGGCGCCGTGGACGCCGTGATAGGTCGTATCGACGGCCGCGTCCATGTCCCAACGATCGGTGCTCACCGGCGGCAACATGCCGTGCGAGCCGTCCAATACGTGCAATGTCACCGCAAGCTGCTTGAGGTTGTTGGAACACTGCATGCGGCGGGCTGCTTCCCGTGCCGCTTGCACCGCGGGCAACAACAACGCGATCAATATACCGATGATGGCGATAACCACAAGCAGCTCGACCAGCGTGAACCCCATTCGCCTGAGTTGCATTCCACTCCCCTTTTTCATAATAAATGCCATGACTTACTTAGCGGCCGGAAAGGGGATGGTGAATTCGTTATCGCGGGCCTCAACCCGAAACGGCTTAGGCAACATCACCGCCGGTACTCCCTGGTTGCTCAAGCCCAAGGGTGGAATCAGGCTGACGCGGTATTCACCCTCGGCGGCCCCTTCGCAAGCCACGCTCATGTACCGCGTGGTCAGCGAAAACGAACCATCGGCTTCGATCGGACTATTTGCCGAGCGTTCGGGATCGGGCGATGTGAACTTAATGCGATAGCCAGCCGGAATCTGGCCCGTCGACGAAACCACCTTGCCTACGACCAAATAAGTATCCGGAGGTGTAACCGTGCGTTTGCTATAACAGCCGACAACCGCCGTAAGTACGGCCAGGCAAAGAACGAGGGTGGCGAGTTGGGGGCGGGTGAGTTTTGGCATGGTTTTAGATTTCAGATGCGAATGGCAATTGTGTTATACTTTTCAGTGGAATACTAATCCGCAGCGCAAGCGAAGGGCGGGGAACGATGGGAAACGCCGCCATCCCTTCGCTTACGCTGCGGGTTAGTGTAGTTTCATAAAACGCACCCTACCAGATTTAAACTCACCACCCCGCCTCAAACGGAATCCCATCGCGGGGATCGCAAGCATAGATCCAGATCTGTTGGTCGACGTCGGCCGCGATTGTGTGAACGCTGCCGTCGGCGAAGGCGGCATTGATTCCGCCGGGATGTGGCGTTTGTGCGCGTTCCGCTTCGCAGCCCGAGTTCCAACTAGGGTTATCCTGGAAGAGCAGGCACGGATGGTAGCCGTCATCCGTATACGGATTCTGATAGCTATCGTTAACGCAGAACGAGGGTCGCCAGCCGCCGGCCGCATCGGCCCACAAAGTTGCCAGTCCCTGGCTACTGCTGTGCAGTTGGCAGGTGGCATATTTTTCGGTGAACACGATCGTGTTAGAGGTTCCGTCCGTAAAGGTCTGGCTCAACGAGGGCTTGCCTTGCAAACGCAGGGCCTTGGTCGAGGCCGTGGGGTCGCCGAAGATCAGATAATTGGCCGCGTAGCAGCCGATGGCCCAATCTTGCGCCCCGCCCAATGTGGTTCGCGGGAAGCCGCTATTGTGGCTCGAATCGCTGGGGCAAATGTAGGTCGGAATCGACTCGGCGCAAACGCCCTCGAGCTTCCCGCTGGCGTAACTGTATAGCGTGCCGTCCTCCTGGCCGCGATCAAAAAGTGCCTGCTGCTCGATATGCGGCAAGAGCCAATAGAAAACCGTGGCTCCCTTGACGCCATGATAGGGCGTTTTGATATCGACGTCCGTGTTGGCGAACTCACAGCTCAACGGTGGCAAGACACTGTGCGTGTTGTCCAACACGTGCATCGTGATCGCAATTTGCTTCAGAGAGTTCGAGCATTGCATCCGACGGGCCGCTTCCCGAGCCGCCTGCACCGCCGGCAGCAACAAAGCGATCAATATTCCAATGATAGCAATCACAACGAGTAGCTCGACCAGAGTAAAAGCGGTCCTGCTGCCAGGTCGTGTTTCCATCCCGTTACGGAAAAATTCCATCGCTAGTGCCTTTTGGTTTTTTATCGTCTATTTTCACTATACAATGAGCCCACCTAATAAAGTTCCAGTATTGGCCGTGATCTTACAGAAAAAAGTTGAAAACACTCGGTGTCCTGAACTGAATGCGTGAAGACACACCGATGACGGCTGGTGTTTCGCAAGAAAAGGGGATGGGGTGTCAGCTACTTCTTCAACGGACTGTAGATGTTGTTTTCGGCATGAACTCGAAAACCGTGACCGTGTCGATACATTGCACCTGCCCGCGTCGGCCGTGGCGGCGGTTGCTGATCGGCAGTTCGTGAGTCTGTCGCGAAACCAGATCGTAATCTGCACGCATGTTTTCGAGCCATGCCGCAAAGGCTTTATCGTCGGCCTCGCTAGCGCATAGATTGTGTTTTTTGGATGCGTCAAACGAACTGAAACGCACGCAGCGCAAAGGCCCGCCTTTGCCGCTTGCCGCCAGATCTTCAGCCAACCGCCACGAGTAAATTTCCCGGTTGCACAAATAAAGGGCCGCCACCGGAACATGCCCTACGGGCGATAAACGACCTTCGTCGATATCGGTTTCCCAACACAGCGTTTGTCCGTCCCTTTCGTGCGTTTCCCAAAACCAGCGGGCAAAATCGCGGTGTTGTCGCACGCTTGCTGTGCGGTACGGATAGACGAAGTCCCGCGCAATCGAACTGCCTGCAATTAGCACCAGCACAGCGACAAACACCACGACCGTCGTGCGCCCTTGAGTCTCGCCGTTTTTGTTACGTCTTACGAAAAGCGCCG
>CAZISU010000034.1:0-13799 GCA_964541935.1 uncultured Planctomycetaceae bacterium
AGGGCGGCGTCTTGACCGAAGCCGTGCGGCGACGTCCCTACAGCGTCGTGCTCCTGGACGAAATGGAAAAAGCACACCCCGGCGTGCAAGACATCTTCTATCAGGTCTTCGACAAGGGCATGCTTCGCGACGGCGAGGGCCGCGACATCGATTTCCGCAACACGGTAATCCTCATGACCTCCAACGCCGCCACCGACCTCATCATGAAACTCTGTGCCGACGAGGAAACCTGCCCCGACGCCGCCAGCCTGGCCGAAGCCCTGCATCCCGAACTGCTCAACACCTTCAAGCCGGCCTTCCTGGGACGCGTCACGCTGGTTCCCTACTTCCCACTGGGCGACGAGGTCATGCGCGGCATCGTCAAGCTGCAACTCGGCCGCATCGCCGACCGCGTACGCGAAAACCATCGCGCCGAATTAACATACGATCCCGAACTCATAGCCGGCATCGCCGCTCGCTGCACCGAGGTCGAAAGCGGAGCCCGCAACGTCGACCACATCCTCAGCCGCACACTACTGCCCGAGATGTCGGCCGAATTCCTAGCCCGCATGGCCGAGGAACAACCGATCGAGGCGGTGCGGGTGTCGCTGGGCGAGGATGGGGGCTTTCAGTACGATTTTTCTTGACTCGTGAGTACTTGTAGGGCGGGTTACAACACGGCAGAAAGCTTAATTGCCGGGTCGCAGCCCACCCCCCCCTGTGAGCTTGAAAATTGAATCTGCCAGAAGGAAAAGGTTCAGAAACATGTCTGTGATCGTCCGTGGTTGGCCTTGGTGTGAGGCGAGCGGTAAATTGTATTTCGGCGGCATGCACCACATTAGGTACGCAGACCGTTCTACATTTGATGTGCTAAGCAAGTGGTGGGCCCGCGATTCCAAGAATGTGTATTCAGCGGGTTCCGTGATTCGCGACGCGGATGTCGAATCCTTTACGGTCCTGAACGAACTCTATGCGAAGGATGCAAATCGCGCGTACACAATGATGGGTCCAATCAAGGGGGCTGATGTTTCGACGTTTACTTCAATCGGTGACACAAAGCATCCGTGCAGTACATACAAAAGGTATGCAAAGGACTCCCAAGCTGTTTACCATACGACTAAAGGTGGAAAGGCATGTTTAATGAAGGCAGCCGACCCAGCTACGTTTACGCCACTCAGTCATGGATACGGTTGCGATTCAAAACACGTATTTTGTGAACGTACGAAACTACCTGGAGCCAAACCCGACGAGTGGGAGTTCATTCGTGGACATCATAGCAGGTCAGCCGAAAGAGCTTTCCTTTGGAATAAAAGGATCAAAGGGGCGAGGGGTAACTCGCTCAGATCATTGCCAATGATTGATTTCTTAGATATATGGTGTCGAGACGATAAAAGCTTTTTCAATAGGACTAGTCCGGCAAACCCGCAAGATTATTTCCTGGATTTCCTAAATTGTTTCATCTTCGTCGGCAAGGTCGACCACGTGGAACTGAAGTGTACTCAAGATGACAAGGAAGTTTCAGTTGATGAACCCGACGCGTGGATGCTTGCAGGACACGCATGGATTTACGTCACCCCAAGCAAATGGCTACAGAAACCGAGCATGGATGGGGTTCCAACACCTAAAATTGGAAAACCAGTACGGTTTGGCCAAGGAATGTATTTGGATTCATTGACAGAAGGCAATTGGATGGACGAGGATCGCATTTGGATGTTGCAAGCACATCAAGATTCCAGCCACGTAGAGCCCCATTGCTTTTTCAGTTGTGTAAATGTTTGGTGGGAGTATTTACATCTAAGTGAGTTAGGGTTTATCACCGACTTGATCGTGGAAGCACAGCACACGTAACAAGACTTTCCGCAAAGAGGCTCTCTCCCTGCAGACTTCAAGATTGAATCCGCCAATGTGAATAAGATCCCGCTCTGAGATACGGATATTTATACGCTTGTTTTTCTGCAACGCGGCCTTAGCGTATTCACGATATCTTTGGCGTTCTTGTTTGACGTTCGGTATGGATGCCAAGTCCTCTTTTTCATACGCATCCAAGATTTCTTTTTCTTCTTTGTCGAGTTTCATTTCTCTTCTCAAGACCGTTCGGGAGTATCACGATCGTGTTCTCTATAAAACTCAAGAAACTCAGCCGGCGAGAAAACTTTCATTCCCTCTCGGGCTTGGCGCGGAAAATGGACTTTATTTCCGCTAACCAGACATGAATCATTCCCGGCAATGGCAACTTCAAGAAAGGGTTCGTCGTCCACATCGGGCAATCGCCGCTTCAATGGGCGGGCAGCAACAATCTGCCCGTTTTGTGTTATGAAATCAAGAACGATATCGACCTGATTCTTATCGAATTTGAATTTAGGCCGATGCAAAACATCTTTGTACTCAAGAAGTATGCGGGAATCGAATTGTAAAACGAGAATACCATCGGAAACCATGCGGACGACTTCTCCGCTTGGTCCAAACGGCGTGAGAAGCCCGGAGACAAGAACATTTGTATCCAGTACGATAATCATCTTTTACGCTTGCTTCTGACCGCTTTGATTTCATCGTCAATTTCAGCCGCGGTAATTTGATCGGTTCCTGCACGAACGGAATCGTACTGGACAGAAGTCACCGCTTGCATTGCCCGCGCTCGACGGAAGGCCGATAAAACCTCTTCAAGATTGTTTTCATTTATCGACGAGAGGATAGCCACTGGCCTGCCATTGCTGGTGACGACCATATCCTTTTGCTCGGGCAGGTCTTTCCAAACCTCGGCCGATTTCGACTTCAGGTCTCTAACACTCAAAAACTTCATGATTTTTCCTCCAGATGAGACTCAATTATACACCCTAATGAGACCCAAGGCAAGCTTATGTAATACTATCTGTAATATTGCGTACTCAGTAGTTTTTGACTCTTCGTCCGTTTTCGCCCGATCATAGCAACACAAAATATACTCAGCGGTACGATTGACAATCCAGCGGTGGCAGACACAATAGTCTGTGTTGGTGTGCATCGGAAGTCGGGTATCGATTATCGATGAGTATTTCGCTTTTTCAAGCAACTTTTCGGAGGATTCTACGAGGATAGCAATGAATTGCAGGCGCCCGGCGCGAGGGTGACCGGCGTTATTTCTACCGCATCCAACCACGAAGGAGGCTTTATCGTGCCGTATCAAATTACTTGCAGTGCCATGTCGTACGGCGATATCAAGGCCGTGCTCGATTGCGTCCATTGGGGCGTTAAGGTGGGCAAAGGCGTTGCGAAGGTTAAAACTTCGCTCGCCGTGGCGGGCGCCCAACTCCTCACGCGCGAAGGCTTGAAAACGGCCGCCAAGACGACCGGATGGATTTTTGCCACTGAGATCGCCGGTAACATTGCCTTCCACTACATGTCCAAAGGGGCGCAACGCCTCGACGTGAGCACGTTGTGGGACTATCTCTTCGCACAAAAACGAGTCGGTCAGGAGAAAACCCCCTTAGGACAATTTTTCAAACAACGCGGTTGGTTCGCGGAAAGTGCCGAGTTCCACATGTACAGCTTGAAGAAAATGGACGACGGGCAATATTACTCGATCGTCGTGCCCACCACCGTAATCGTCGAACGGACCGATGACGGATATTTTCAAGCCTCGATGATTCTCTCCCCGCCCGGCAAAACACTCAAAACCTACAAAAGTTCCCACAATATCCGTTGGCATCAGAGCGAAGACGAAAGCCATTGGCGCTACGATATGTGGGATAAGAGACCCACCTCGTTGTCAAAGGTCGCGGATACATACCACGGTCGAATCCTCGCCAGGCAAATGCAACGCGGCCGTCGATAGGAGGGAGCGGATTATTCACAAACTAAGTTGCTCAAACCGGTTAGGGGTCATGCGTGTTAATCTAGGCAGCGATTCCCCCCCGGCAGCAATCGCCTGCGGGTCTTATTTTTCGCCGTGAAATTTTTCTCCATTTTACTAGCAACTTTTTCCAGAGGCCAACGAGTATAAGGGTGTGAAACAAACTTCAGCCCTGTCCGCCCGTCGGGCCTCGCCAATCTGGCCGTCGGCGGCGGACAAAACAACAAACTGCCTCCGGCCCAAGAGGGTCTTGGTTCCAGGGGTGAAAGAGCCTTAAACATTTCCTTTGAAAGGAGCCTATCATGGCATTTGACTGTTTTTTGAAGATTGACGGAGTTCCCGGCGAGTGCACGGACGACAAGCACAAGGACTGGATCGAGATCCTTTCCTACAGCCACGGCGTTTCGCAGCCGGGCAGCGGTTCGGTCAGCTCCGGTGGCGCACGCAGCGCCGAACGTTGCGACCATCAGGATTTTTCCATTGTGAAGACCATGGACAAGGCCAGCCCCAAGCTGACTTTGAGCTGCTGCAAAGGCGATCACATCAAGGAAATCAAGATGGCCATGTGCCGCGCCACGGGCGACAAGCAGAAGTACATGGAGTACGTCATGAGCGACGTGATCGTCTCCAGCGTACGCCCCGGTGGGTCCGCGCAAGGCGGCGAATCCCTTCCCCTGGAAGAGGTCACTTTCAACTACGGCAAGATCGAATGGATTTACACGCAAACCGATCACAAGACGGGCAAGCCCAAGGGCGACGTCAAGGCTCATTGGGATCTGGTCGCCAACAAGGGCGGGTAATAATCCATCCCCAGGGTGCCACCGGCTGCTTGAGAGCCAGTGTGATTCTAGCCCGTGAAAAAACCTCCGCCGTGGAACCGATGCAAGCGTGCTCGGTTTCGCGGCGATTTTGTCCAGGTATTCCCAGGAGCCGATCATGCCAGCCGCCACACAAGAGAACCGCCAGCTCGCGGTCACAACACCGCTCGGAAAGGACAAACTTCTCTTGTCGTCCTTCTCGGGGCAAGAGGAAATGTCGCGACTGTTCGTGTACCAGTTGGACATGCTCTCCAGCGAAGAGCAGATCCAGCCCCAGCAGATTCTGGGCAAAAATGTTACATTCAGCGTGCGGCTGGCCGACGATTCTTTCCGCTACTTCAACGGATTCGTAACGCGTTTTTCCGGTGGCAGCCGCGAGTCCGGATGGCGGCAATACCAAGCCGAGGTTGTGCCCTGGCTGTGGTTCCTCACGCAAACGGCCGATTGCCGCATATTTCAGGAAAAATCCGTACCTGACATTATCAAACAAATCTTTGACGACCTGGGTTTCTCCGACTTCGATATGGCGGAGATCAAAGAATCGCACGAGCCCTGGGAATATTGCGTGCAGTATCGCGAGACCGACTTCAACTTTGTTTCCCGCCTGATGGAGCAGGAAGGAATCTTCTACTACTTCCGCCACGAAGACGGCAAACACACTATGGTGCTGGGCGATCAGAAAAACGCCTTCGACAACTGCCCCGAGCGGGAAGTAGAGTATCAGGGCTCCTACGGAACTACCACTCAAGAAGATCGCATCACCGATTGGGAACACGAATACGCCTACACGCCCGGCAAGTGGGCCCAAACCGACTATAACTTTATCGATCATCCGCACCGCGGCGAAAAAACGCCCTCCAACCTGCTGATGACCAACGAAACGTCGACCGTCAAACTCGATGGGAACGACAAATACGAAGTCTACGACTATCCGGGCGAGTATCCCGACAAGGGCCGCGGCGGCGATTATACTATGATCCGCATGCAGGAAGACGAAGTCCCTCACGACACGACTCGCGGCGGCAGCACCTGCAAGTCCTTCACCGTGGGCGGAAAGCTGAAAATCATACGCCACGACTGGAAGGAAGAAGAAGGCAAAACCTACATCATTACCGCCATCCAGCATTCGGGCACCGAGGCCTCGCAATACGGCGGCGGCGAGGGAATCGCGCAAGACTATACCAACTCTTTCACTTGCATTCCCGATAGCGTCACTTTCCGCCCCCAGCGTTCGACGCCCAAGCCGACTATCCGCGGTTCGCAGACGGCCGTGGTGGTCGGCCCGCCGGGCGAAGAGATTTGGCCCGACGAATACGGCCGCGTCAAGGTCCAATTCCCCTGGGACCGCGAGGGCACGCGCGACGAAAAAACCTCATGCTGGATACGCTGCGCGCAAGGCTCGGCCGGCAAAGGCTGGGGAACCATGTTCATCCCCCGCGTGGGCCAGGAAGTCGTGGTCAGCCACCTCGAGGGCGATCCCGATCATCCGCTCATCACCGGAGTGGTCTACAACGCCGACCAGATGCCGCCCTATACGCTTCCCGACGAAAAAACCAAAAGCTACATCAAAACCAATTCATCCCAAGGCGGCGAAGGTTATAACGAACTGCGATTTGAAGACAAGGCCGACAATGAACAGATCTTCATGCATGCCCAAAAAGACATAGACACCCGCGTTCTAAACGATTCCACCGAGCGTATCATCCGCCACCGCCACCAGATCATCGGCGACGATGGGGACAGCGGCAAAGAGGGCGACCAGAAGGAAATGGTCTACGGTGAGAAACACCTCAAGGTTCACAAAGATTCCATCGAACACGTCGGCGGCGACATGAAGCTGCTCGTCGGTGGCATCGAAGGCGACGGCAACCAGGACATCGTCATCAAGGCCGATAAAAAAGAGCTTATTGGCGGCGACGACCACCTGCACGTCAAGCTGGCCCGCAACGAAAAAGTCGACATGGATCAGTCGTTAACCGTGGGCATGAACCAGCAGGAAAAGGTCGGCATGAGCCACGCTCTCGAAGCCGGTATGGACATCCATCTCAAGGCCGGCATGAATGTCGTCATTGAGGCCGGGCTCTCGCTGACCTTGAAAGGACCGGGCGGATTTATCAATATCAGTCCCATGGGTATTGCCCTGCAGGGTAATTTGGTAACAATAAACAGTGGGGGAGCCGCGGGCGTGGGCGCCGGATCCAGCCCCACCGAGCCGCAAGACGCCGCCGAGGCCGCACCCGACGACCCCGAAAAGGCCGACGACTCGGAGAGCGGACAGAAATCAGCTCCATTTTAGATAAATTTTCACAGAAGGAAACGAAGATAACAAAGGGAATTCAAAGAGTGGACAAAAATCAACGCCGTTTTAAGCGAGTGCCATGCGAGTTGTCCTGGAAATAACGTCACCCCCAGCCGCCGGACGAAAAATCGTCCTTGCCGCCGGGCAAATATTGAAAGTCGGGCGAACCGAATGGGCCGACTTTACCATTTCCGACGACGGGCACATGTCGGGCATCCACTTCTCGCTGGAAACCGCCCGCGGTGTTTGCTATCTAACCGACCAGGGAAGCAGCAACGGAACCACCGTCAACGGCCAACGTGTCGTCGAGAAAGTCGCATTGGAAAACGGCGACGCGGTCGAGGCCGGAAAAACACGTTTCGCCGTGCACATCGAATCCGACACCTTAACGAGCGGCCTCGCTGCCGAAACTCCGACCATGGCGGGCGTTGCCGCCGCCAAAACTCCAACCCGCGCCGGACTGGCCCCGGCCACCAATTTGCCACCCCTGGCTGCCACACAAAACGGCCAACCGGGCGCGACCTACACCGGCGAAACATGCGACACCGGCTTGACGCTCTGCCGCGGCGAGGTCGAGCGCATCGGGCCCCGCGATCTGGCCCTGCGACTGGGCAGCGTTATGCCCGCCTTCCTGATCGTCGATTACAACAAGCTCGGCGCCCGCCCGCCAGAAGCAAAATCGCCCGAAGAAAACGATACCGAAGAAAAAGGCGACTACCTCTTCGACTGGCTGCCCGACGAGGCCAAGGCCATGGCTTCGCCAGTGGTACTGGCCGCCCGCGAGTCGCCCGACTGGCCCGAATTGATCGAAGAAGGCTGGGGCAACGACGCGGTGGTTTGCATATTCAGTAATCAGAAAAAGGCCGCTTTGCTCGACCAACTTCGCCACGCCTGTCGCGGCAAGGGAACTGGCGGCAAGATGGCGGATGATTCCGACGCCCCGCCGGGCGGCTCGATGGTCGGCTTTTGCTGGCCAAGTGTGATGGCGCCAATCTTGGCCCACTACAAGGTCGATTTTGTAAGCCACCTGCTCGAAAACATCGACGCCGTGATGGTCGAACTGCCCGACCTGCCCATAACCTGGCAGCTTTACGGCAACACCGAACTACCCGGCGTGCTAGATGCGCTGGGCTTGGACCGCGAGGAGAATGAGACGACAGATGTAACATCTGAAGTCTGAAATTTAAAAAGGACAAGAAAATGCCCCCAGCCGCAAGAATCAGCGACATGCATACATGTCCCTTGGTCAACCCCGGCCCGGTTCCGCATGTGGGCGGGCCGATCGCGACCGGCTGCCCCACGGTTCTCATCGGCGGGCTGCCGGCCGCCCGGGTTTCGGACACGGCAATTTGCGTGGGCCCACCGGACGTTATCGCCATGGGATCCTTCACCGTAATGATCGGTGGCATGCCCGCCGCGCGGATCGGCGACAACACCGTCCACGGCGGCGTTATCGTAATGGGCTGTCCGACAGTAATAATCGGCTGACATAGAGGATTGGACCATGGCCATAAAAGCACCCGACTATGACAAGTGGTTCGCCGACCTTGGCATCAGCAATGCGCCGTTGACGCGAGCTGGGCTCAATACGTCGCTACAATTCTTTAACGAGAAGATGCCTAAACTGTCGCACGCCCAAATGCAGGGTTTTCTCAAAGGCATAGACTTGCATAAGCAGGTAAAACGCATCACACTGGAATCAGGAACCACTGTTGCGGCGTTTCGCCAGCCGACCGAAAATCCCTTGAAGTTGTTTTATACCAAGGCTGGAAGTTCCTTGCATCGCTTGGGTGTAAATCCGGCCCAACGCCGCTTCCACCGTTATCGAGTCACCTCGGCCGTGGAGGTGCTGGCATCGCGGACAGCCGGGATCGCGGATGACTGGACAATCCCTGACTCGAAATATATTGCCGGAGGCGGCGATCTACAATACATCATCCCAAATGCAAATCTGTATTTGGCCGTTATGTGTTAACCACAACCATTTACAACCCCATCTAAAAGGTGATCGAAATGAAGACCGCAAAACACACTCTTTCGTATCTCGCCGCCGCGCTGCTCGTGGCTGCGGCCACGGCGATTTTCGCAACCCCGCTTGTCGCAGCCCCGCTCGTTGCGGTCGATGCCGATAAACCGGTTGCACAAAAGGCCACCGATCAACAAAACGCGCAGGACGACGGCATCACCGTACGCGACCTGATGCGACGCTATTTCAAAGACGGCAACGGCCAGCAACTGGCACAAGTTCTGGGCTGGAAGGACGAGGCCAAGCAGGTCATCGCCCTCGACTACACGGTTCTGCTCTGGGACGCGGATAAAAAGGTGGAAACGGCCGTCCGCGATCCCGACAACCATCAGTTCAACCTCGGCGACAGCATCCGCGTCACTATCCAGCCCTTGACCGACGCCTATATCTACATTTTCCACCGCGGCGCCAGCGGTGAAACCGAATTTCTGCTACCGGTCGATGGCGAGCAGCCCCCCTTGGTCAAGACCGGCCAGACTCTGGCACTGCCAGAAGACGGATACCTGGAATTCGTCGACCCGGCCGGCGAAGAAGAACTGCTGGTCGTCGCCGCCAAGGAAAAAGTCGCCGACCTGGACGCGCTTAAAAAGGTTCTCAACCAGAAACCCGAACAAGACACACCTGCCGAAAGCAAGCAACGCAAGGGCCTCAATGTCATCTCCAAAAAGATGAAGCAAAGGAATAGCAAAAAATTCGGCAAAAAAATAGCCCTCTCCGAACGAGGTATTAACATGCCCGGCGGACAAGAAGTCCACAATT
This sequence comes from uncultured Planctomycetaceae bacterium, assembly GCA_964541935.1. GTDB lineage: Bacteria > Planctomycetota > Planctomycetia > Pirellulales > Thermoguttaceae > JAFGTN01. Next base: position 9,711 of record CAZISU010000034.1, read on the forward strand.
GGCTCGTCATCAAGGAACACGCCGGCGGAAAAAACGACGCCAACCTGGCCGTCGTGGCGAGCAGCAAAAGCAACAAACAACTAAAAATGCTCGTCAGCATCCCGCTGAAGTCGATTAAGAAAAAATAACCTGAAGAATAGATGACAGACTGTTAGCCCAGCCGCTTGCGGCGGTTCGAGACGTGTATAAGTACGGGTTCCTCTTCTCCATGAATGATGAGGATCAGAGAAGAGGAACCCGTACTTTCCGTGCTTACAACCATGCCTACGCTGTACCGTCAGGCTCTTCGCTCCAATACCGCCGCAAGCGGCTGGGCTAACAATTGCCGGAGAATCTCATGCGACTAGCATTCAACATCAAGGCCCTCGCACTGGCTCTTATTGTGCCGATGTTTCTATGCGACATAACGCTTGCCGCTGAAGAAAACGCGGCACCGGCGCAAGATACAAAAAAACTCACCCAACGCGATCTGCGCCGCGTCCGCAATCCCATCTTGCGGATATGCGCCGGCGGCCACTCGGGCACGATCAAGGCCCTGGCCTTCACGCCCGACTCCGCGCGACTGTGCTCGGCCGGACTGGATAAAAACGTGGCCGTCTGGAACCTGCGGGCAATTTCCCGCGACCTGCGACGGGTGTTCCTGCGCGAACGCACCATCCGCTGGCAGGTCGGCCGCGGACCGCGCGGCAGTATCCAAGCCCTGGCATCCGCGCCCAGCGACGGCCTGCTGGCCTTCGGCGGCTACGGGCTGATGGGCGGCCTGGGCGAGATCATGTTGGTCGACCCCAAAACGGGCAAGATGGCCGCCGTGCTCGATCTGCACCGCCAGGCAATCGCCGCGCTGGCTTTTTCGGCCGACGGCAACCGCTTGGTATCGTCCGACACGGCCGGCCGGGCCGTGCTTTGGCAACGGCCCACACCTGCGACAGATAAATCTGCCGATTGGAAACCGGTGGTCCTGCAAGAGCCCGACGAGGTCGCCTACGGCAAAGCGGCCGCCCGCGACATCGCCGCCGGGCCTAAGTTCCGCCCTGTCACAATCGCCGCCGACCGCTGGGTTGTGTTGCCCGAGTACAAAGGCCAAGACTCCACCGGCCGCCGACAATGGCACCTCCGCCGTATCAGTCTCGACGCGCCCGACCGCTCGAAAACGCTTACAACCGTCCACTCCGGCCAGGTAACCGCCCTGGCCGCCAGCAAAGACGGCTCGCGCTTGGCATCGGCCGACTGGCAAGGCAACCTCTTCATCTGGGATCTCGACCGCGGTACTTTGCTGGAAACCCTGCGGCCCCAAGCGACCGTGCTCTGCCTGGCCTTTTCGCCCGACGCAAATCAGCTCCTGGCCGGCACCGCGCGGACCAAATCCGACGCCCACAAAACGCCCCAAAGCCGTCTCATCGCCTGGGACATGCAAACCTTCGAGAAACACGTCCTTTGCCGCCAGCCCGACCACATCCAAGCCTGTCAGTTCAGCCCCAACGGGAAAAATATCGCCTACACCGGTGGTGGCGAAAACGACGTCTTTCTGCAAGCCTCGCCAAAACTCGAACAGCCCCAGCAACCGTCACACAGCAACCGTCTGGGCGGCAAATCTCGCCGCGTGCTGCGAGTGGCCTTTGCCACCGAAGAACCATTCTACCGCATCGCCTTGGGCACCGACCTCATCCGTCGCGACGGCCGCGCGCATGTCGACCTGCAACGCAGCTTCAACATCACCCAATCCGACCTCGTGCAAACGCCCGTCAAAGAGTCCGACTGGCTGGCCAACGATTGGCTGGCCAATGACTGGACGGCCCGCCGCACGAAGGACGGCCGTCTGCAACTCTTCGAAAACGGCCAGCCCAAAGGCAAAGTCGATTTGGCTTCGCAGTTGCCCGACCTCGACGAAGGCAACCCCATCTGCAGCGGCTGGCTGGCCGACGCCCAGGGCAAGACCGTGGCCGTGCTGGTGGGCACCAATCGCCAGAACAGTATCTACGTTTGCCGTTTGGTCGAGCAAGGCGTCTGCCCCATCGTGCGGCATTTTCGCGGCCATTCCGACGTGGTCACGTCGTTGGGCGTTTCGCGAGATTTGCAATATCTGGTCTCCGGCTCATTCGACGGCACCGCCAAACTCTGGAGCCTGTCCGCCTTGCACACCGATGGCGATAACAACAAAACCGGCCGCGACAGTTTCGGACGCTGGGGCGCCGAATTCCAAATCAAAGACAACCGCCTGCTAGTCACGAAAATGCATCCGGCCGGCCCGCTCTTCAGAAAGGGCATGAGAAGCGGCGACACGCTCGACGCCATACAATGGCCCGTCGACAGCGCTTCGAATCAAAAGGTCGTCGACCCGGCCGAAATTCTAAAACAGCTTGCCGAACTGCCCTGGGGAACCCAGGTCGTTTTCAAATACTCGCGCCGCGGAGCCCCCCGCGCAGATTTCCAACTCCTGCCCGCCTGGCAACCGCTGGCCAGTCTGCTGGTAAGCACCGACAACCAATGGGCATTCTGGACGCCCGAGGGTTACTACAACGCCTCGGTCGAAGGCTATACGCTCTTCGGCTGGCAAATCAACCACGGCTTGCGGCGTCTGCCATCGTTCTATCGCGCCGACCAGTTCGCCAAACGCCTGGAACGGCCCGACGTTATCCGCGGCCTGCTCGCCGCCGGCAGCTTGCAAGAATCCTTCGACCTCGCGTCCGCCCGCCGCGGCGGAAAACCGCCGGTTACGCCCGAGTTGCAACAATCGCTGCCGGCCCAAATCGCTTCCACGCCTCGCGTCGAAATCCTTTCGCCCAAAGTCGGCACCGAACTGGACAAAAACTCCACTACCGTAACCGCCACAATCCAGGTGCCCGCCATCTGCAAACTCGACGAAACGCGGGTGTTCGCCAACGGCGTGGTTTCCACCAACCGGCGGCTGATCAAGCAAGAGGACACCGACGAGGGCCGCCTCTGGACATTCGCCTGGGACGTGCGACTGCCCAGCGACCGCACCAACCTCATCCAGGTTGTGGCCGGCACCGACGCACAAACCACCCGCACCGGCCGCGTCTTGGTTCGCAGTGCTAACCCGCACCAGGCTCCTGCGACAAAAAAGAAACCACGACTAATGCTGCTGGCCCTGGCCGTCGACGATTATCGCGACCAGGATATTCCAGACCTGAACTGTTGCCGACGCGACGCCCAGGCCATTATCGACGTCGTCCGCGACCGCATGGCCGCCGTCTACGACGTCCGCCAGCCGATACTGCTCGCCGGCGCAGAAGTAACGGCCAAGAACCTCAAACGCGTTTTAAACAAACTAAAAACCGACCTGGCCGACGCCTCGCCCGACGACCTCGTGCTCATGTTCCTGGCCGGTCACGGCGTGGCCGACGAGCGATCTAAGCAATACTACTTCATCGGCCACGACGCGCGATTCGCCGACATTTGCGACGGTAAATATCGCGAGTGCGTCTCCTGGGCCGACTTCAGCCCGCTGGCCGACATACCCTGTCGCAAGGTCGCCTTGTTGGACACCTGCCACAGTGGTGCCATCCAGGCTGAAGACGACCCCACCGGCCTAACCCGCAACCCCAAGGCCGGCGTGCGAAAGTTCCAAGAAGACGTGATCTTCACCGTAACCGCCTCGGCCGGAGACGAAAAGGCCATCGAAGACCCCGACAACCGCCACGGAATTTTTACCATGTACGTGGTCAAGGCCATCCAAGGTGCCGCGGCCGACGGATCCAAGAGCCAAGTCACGCTTAACGACATGGTCCGCTACGTCAAACGGCAAGTCCCCAAACGCATCGAAGAACTAACTGATGGCCGCCGCACCCAGCACCCCACCGCAGCCCCGCACGAAATCCTCGAATACGTTTCACTACCCCTGACGAAATACCAACCGGCAACGAGGCCGAACAATGACCGCTAGGGATCAAAACTCCGATAAGTCCGGATGGCGAAGAAAAAAGTCGGCCGGCTCAAGCCCGGGCTCCGCTTGGCGCAAACCGTCCACCCCAAAATCCGACGGTAAACCAGCGGGCTGGTGGAAGCAAAAGAAAGACCGCAGCTACGAAAAGGCCGTGCAGCGACACCGGCTCAAAACGGCCGCTTGGT
>CAZISU010000035.1:0-13798 GCA_964541935.1 uncultured Planctomycetaceae bacterium
TGGAATAATGAGTGCCCCTTGGACGAGGTGCCGGCCGAGACACAGGCCAATCTCGAGGCCACCGTTCGCCGCGCCTTGGAGTTGGGGATCAATCACATCGAAACCTCGCGCAGCTACGGCACGTCGGAACGTCAACTGGGGCTGGTGCTGCCCAAGCTGCCGCGCGAGCGGATGATTGTGCAGACGAAGGTTCAGCCCGCGGCCGACCCCGACGAGTTTTTGCATCAGTGTCGCGATTCGATCGACCGCTTGCAACTGGACCATGTCGATCTGCTGGCGATTCACGGGCTCAATAACTACGAGCATCTTTGCTGGTCGATTCGTCGCGGCGGGTGTCTGGCGGCCGCGCGGAAGCTGGTCGAAGAAGGCCGCGCCCGACACGTCGGGTTCTCCACGCACGCTTCGCCCGAGGTTATCCGGGCAGCCAGCGATCACGACGCCGACGGCGGTTTCGACTACATGAACTTGCACTGGTACTACATCCGCCCGGATAACGCCGAAGTCATAAAAGCGGCGGCCGATGCCGACATGGGCGTGTTCATCATCAGCCCCTCGGACAAAGGCGGCATGCTCTCGCGGCCGTCGGCCAAGCTCAGAAAGCTTTGTGAACCGTTGGATCCAATAGTCTTCAACAGCCTGTTCTGTTTGTCGAATCCCGACGTGCACACCATCAGCATCGGCGCGGCAAGTCCCACGGATTTCGATTTGCAGCTTACGGCGATCCCGCTTCTGGAACGTGGCGAGGAACTGCTGGGTCCGATCGTCGCGCGGTTGCAAGCGGCCATGGTCGAGGCCGTGGGCGAGGATGTGGCATCTCGCTGGGCCGAGGGCCTTCCCAACTGGGACATGACGCCGGGGTTTATGAACATCCAGTCGATACTGTGGCTCCGCGGGCTGGCCTTGGCATTCGACATGCGCGAATTTGCCGAAAACCGCTACGGCCTGCTAGGGAACGGCGCCCACTGGTTCCCCGGCATGAACGCCGCGCAAGTCGACCTGTACGATCTGGACAAGGCACTAGAAAAGTCGCCTTTCAAAAAGCAAATCCCCGGCTGGCTCCGCGAGACGCACGAGATGTTGTATAAAGGGCCAGCGAAGTTGCTGAGCCAGAGCGAATAGCGGTCCGCTGGCTGCCTGCGTGTTGCAACGGGATTGCGAGACTAATCGAGGTAATTCCACTCCCGATCCTCAAAGTTGTATATCTTCCGGCCACGCCCTGGGAAAGCATACCATATAAGCAAGGGCTTTCCATCCGAATTCAAATACCAGAATTCACCAAACATCATGCAATTCTTAGCATGTGGTATGAACTGCATATACTGCGGCACGAGATCGTCAAGAGTCTGCGGAAACTTACCGGTTGCAGCATGATATTCCTCGCAAGCGGTGACAACTCGCGCAGCGTTTGACTCTGCCATTCTGTATTGATAATCGGAGTTAGCCAAAACTAACCCCAATGTTGCGACGGGAACAGCAATCCTAAAAAGTGCGATCTTCCAACCGGGGCGCTGGATTAAGTTTTTTAGGATACTGACAAGAAACCAAAACGGGCAGATTAAGAATGACATAAAAAAAGATCCGGTGAATACTGCATCCCAGAATAGCAGAAATAACGCACCGACAATACTCTTGCCAACGCCACGATTGGGCATGATTATATCACTTGGAATTGTCAATCGTGCATCCTCCTTCATTCTGTGCTGGGTGTCACAAGTAGCCGGTGACCTCGACGTTTTCCGATCCCGCTTAGGATCTTCTGTTACTTGCATGAATCGGGGATGCACAAAGTGGAAATAAAGAATCAACCCAACACAAGATACAATGAAGAATAACGTCATATCCATATTCAAACTTTTCCTACAACGAGAGCAGTATTTGACGTTTGCTTACCGCACCAACATGTTTGAGTTGAGTCGGGTGGGATTTGTATGGATGCAACTCAGCGAGGCCTGCATTACCTCCAGTTGGAGATACCTTGTACTTCTCGGCGGAGTCTACGACGCTAATAAAGGTAATTCCACTTTCGACCCTCAAAGTTGTATCTCTTCCGACAATGTGGTGGAACAGCATACCATTCAAGCGTATGACTTTCCTCCATATTCCAATAACGAAATTCACCAAACATCATGCAATTCTTAGCACGTGGTATGGACTGCATATACTGCGGCACGAGATCGTCAAGAGTCTGCGGAAACGTACCGTTTGCAGCATGATATTTCTCGCAAGCCGTAATAATTCGCGTAGCGTTTGACTCTGCCATTCTGCACTGCAAAGCGTTGTTAGCCAAAACCAGCCCCAGTGTTGCGGCGGGGATTGCAATCCGAAAAAGTGCGATCTTCCAACCGGGGCGCTGGATCAAGTTTTTCAGGATACTGACAAGAAACCAAATTGGGCAGATTAAGAGTGATGCGCAAAAAGATCCGGAGATTACCACATCCCAAAATAGCAGCGCCAATGCGCCTCTAATACTTCGACCAACACCACGACTGGGCATATGTTTTTCACTAGGAATTGTCAATTGTGTATCCTCCTTCATTCTGTGCTGGGTGTCACAAGTAGCCGGTGACCTCGACGTTTTCCGATCCCGCTTAGGATCTTCTGTTACTTGCATGAATCGGGGATGCACAAAGTGGAAATAAAGAATCAACCCAACACAAGATACAATGAAGAATAACGTCATATCCATATTCAAACTTTTCCTACAACGAGAGCATATTTTTCTACATCACTGCCTAATAACATTCCCTTCCGATGATGTAATCGTAGCGAATAAGACGTGGGGGGTCAATGGTTGGGGACTTTTCACAGTATCGTCTGAGTCTGTCCTTAGGTCGTCAAATGGGATTTGTATGGGTGCTGTATTGTAGGGTGCGTCCGCGACGCAGCAGAGGTTAACTGATATTTTATCGGCACTTCATGGTGCGTCGCGGACGCACTCTACGGCCTGCTCGCTATGCAAGACCCGTACTCCCGCATCCCGCATCTCTTCAATTGCCCGCTCGACGTCGCCGGGATTTATCCCCACACCGCGGCAACCGTCTTCTATCAGGTGGGTTTCAAAACCCAACTCTACAGCGTCCAACGCAGTGAACTTCACGCAGTAATCGGTCGCCAGGCCCAGGATGAATACGCGGTCGACGCCCCGTTCTTTAAGAAAATCGCCCAGCCCGGTCGACTGCCGGCGGCCGTTGTCGAAAAATCCGCTGTAGCTGTCGATGGCTCGCTCGGTGCCTTTTTTCGCCACGTGGTCGACGGCCTCGACGTTCAGTTCCTCAACGAAATCGGCGCCGCGGGTATCGCCTACACAGTGCTCGGGCCAGAGGATCTGCTGCAAGCCGTCCAGTTCGACCATCTCGCCGATCTGCTTGCCCGCGTGCTGCGAGGCGAAGCTCTTGTGATCCGCCGGGTGCCAATCCTGCGTGGCCACAACCAGATCGAAATGCGGCATCAAGCGGTTAGCCACCGCCGCCACCCGATCGCCCTCGGCCACCGCCAACGCCCCGCCGGGCACAAAATCATTCTGGATATCAACCAATATCAACGCGTTCATGTGACAAACAATCCCTTTGGTTTTCATTGAACATGGAATACTAACCCGAAGCGCAAGCGAGGGCGAAACGCAATACACCCTTCGCTCGCGATTCGGGTTAGTGTGGTGCTGACCTCATGTTCAGCCATCATCTTAGTGTATACCTGACACTATGTCAAGCGGCAAAATAAAATATTTCGACGTCGCAAGACTATGCAACGTTCCGTCACCCCCTCACTCCCTCGCGGCCCCCGACAGCCGAGCATACTTCCGCCGATACTTCAGCGGCGTCAGACCCATATGCTTGCGAAACTGCTGAGTAAACGCACTCTGGTCGCAGAACCCGAACTGCAGGGCGATCTCCAAAATCGAATCTCCGCTGTTGACCAGCGCGTCGCTGGCCGCCTGAATACGGGTTCTCATCAGAAACTCTTGCACGCTCATACCGAACACATCGCGGAATTTCCGCCGCAATTGCCGAGGCGAAAGGTGAATCAATTCGGCCAATTGCTCGACGGTGATCTGCTCCTGATGGTGCGTGCGGATGTATTCTACCACCCGCGAAATCTCAAAAAACGGTGCCAGCGTGCTTTGCTTATCGTCGTAACTCTGTATGGTCCCCATCACACCGACGATGCGTCCGCCCGTGTCGCGCAGCGGGAGTTTATTGGTCACAAACCAATCCAAAATCCCCTGCTCGTTATACCAAATCTCGACTCGCCCGATCAGCGGCTGTCCGCTTTCCATTACAATTCGGTCGTCGCGAATAAAATTTTCGGCCACCTGGGGTGGGAAAACATCGAAATCGGTGATGCCGATGATCTCTTCTTCGCGCGAAAATCCCAACCGCCTCACAATCGGGCGGCTGGCGCACATCATCCTGCCCCGCGCATCTTTCACAAAGAAGTAAATACCCGGCAGATGCTCGAAAAGTTGCGTAAACTGCGGCTGCGTGCCCAGTTGTGCAAGAAAATCACGCTGCAAGGCGAGCTTATCGTCACCCACAACTGCCCTGGAAGCTTCCAAATCGGTCTGTTTCTGCTTAGCCATGTCCGATTTATAACAAAATGCGACCGCTTTACACAAGACGCCCCATAGCGCATCATGATAAGATACAGCTTCGGCAGGGATCGATGCGATAATCATCCATGAGCTGAACTCCGTGCCGCCCCCCACCTCGAACATCCCCCCCGCAGGAAACATTCATGCAAGAAGTTCGAATCAGCCGCCGCCGGGCCCTAAAAACAGCCGCGGTCGCAAGCCTGCCATTCTTGTCCACTGCAACAACTCGGGCTGACAACCCGTCGCCAAAACCATCACCTCCGGTGATCGGAATTGCCACCAACGGATTCAACGCCCTCAGCAACGCCAAACTTGCCAAGGAGTTTGCCGCCGCGGACGTGAAAACAATACAGTTGTTCCTCTGCCAGAGCGACAGCAACTACTGGCGTTACAATAGCCGCTCGGACCTGTCGACGTTGACTCCCCAGCGTTGCCGCGCAATCGCCAACGACTATCGCTCGGCCGGGATCTCCATCCATAGCATGGGCGTTTACACAAACCTGATCCATCCCCAGCAGTCCGAGCGCGACGCCAACCTTGCCTACTTCGAAGCTATGATGAAGATCGCCCGCCACATGGGCGTCGACACCCTCATCACCGAAGCGGGGCATTATCACCCCAAAGATGATCCCAGATATCACTTCCGCGGAAGCGTTTGGCGACAGATGGTTGCCACCGGCAAACAGTTGGCCAAGATGGCCAAGCGACACCAGATAACGGTCTTGATGGAACCATATTACGAAGGATTTTTCAGCAGCGCCAAACGCGCGCGACAGTTCCTTGAAGCCGTCGATTCGCCACACGTTCGGGCCCTGCTCGATCCGGCCAATCTCCTGGAAAACAACGATCTGGAAGAAATGTTCGCCCAGCTTACGCCCTGGATCGATTGCCTGCACGCCAAGGACCGCAAATTGCACAGCGATCGCGGCGTTGCGGCCGGTAAAGGCGATCTCGACTACCCCAAGTTCGTCGCCCTGGCCGCCAAGCACACACCCAAGGCCCCGCTGATTATGGAATACGTCGCGCCAGACACCTATAAAGCGGCGCTGGCACATCTGCGGGAGGTGATTGCGAATTCAAGGGGCTAAAGGGTGGGGAATGTCGAATTAGGAAGTTCGAATGACGAAAGAATTTAGAATGTCCAAATCTGAAGCCTGAAACCTCAAATAAAAAACAAATTCACATCGAATAACTCAAGGATAATATCATGAATAACAAAACAAGTCGCAGAAACTTCATCGTCGGCGCCGCCAGTGCGGCCGCCGGTGTGGCGGTAGCTCGCAGTTATGCGTTGGGCGCCGACTCGAAAACCAGCCCCAACGACAAAATCAACGTGGCCCTCATCGGCTGCGGGGCGCGTGGACTGCAAGTTCTGAAAAGTTTCAAACCCAATCCTGGCGTCAACATGACCGCCGCTTGCGACGTCAACTCTAAATACCTGGCCCGCGGTCGCGCCCGCCTCGGTGGCGAAAAGGTTGCCGCCTATAGCGACTACCGTAAAGTCATGGACGACAAAAACGTCGACGCCGTGATCGTCGCCACCCAGGCACATTGGCACGTCTTGCCCATCATCGCCGCCTGTCAAGCGGGCAAGGACGTTTACGCCGAAAAGCCCTTGGGCAACTCCATCGGCGAGGGCAAATTCGCCATTGCGGCCGCCAAGAAGTACGACCGCATCGTGCAGATCGGCACCCAACAACGCAGCCGCAAACACTATCACGAAGCCGTCAAGGCAATCCGGGACGGAAAACTGGGCGACATTTCCGAAGTCAAAGTCTGGGACTACGAGAACTGGACCCCCAGCAACGGCTCGCCCGCCGATTGCGATCCGCCCAAGGAACTCGACTGGGACTTCTACGTCGGCCCGGCTCCCATGCGGCCCTACAACCCCAACTGCTACTACGGCTACGGCTACGACTTGGTCAAGCTCTCCGGCGGCGGGCATCAGGTCGCCTGGGGCGTACACCACTACGACATCGTACTATGGGCCATGGGCGTAAAATACCCGACGGCCGTCTCGGCCATGGGCGGCCAATACGCCTTCGACGATAACCGTGAGTGGCCCAACACCATGACCGCCATCCTCGAATTCGGCCCCGGCCCGGTCGCCAAAAAAGGCTTCGTCATGCAATACGGCATGCGTATCGGCTGCCGCCGCGAACACCGCTCGCACGGCAAATGCTTCCTCGGAACCAAAGCCTCCATGATGGTCGACCGCGGACGCTACTCGATCGTGCCCGAAGCCCTGGGCCGCAAAAAGTTCACACCCGTCGAAGGACTCGTAGGCCAAGCGGAAGAAGTGCTCGGCTCCGACGACGAAGCCCACCACACCGACGTGTTCCTCAAAAACGTCCGCGAACACACCCAACCCTTCGCCAACTGTGAAACCGGCCATCAAGCCACCAACCTGGGCCACTTGATGAACATCTCCTGGCAGCTAGGCCGCACCATCCGCTGGGACGGAGCCAACGACCGCGCGATCGACGACCCCGAAGCCAACGCCCTGGTAAACAAACCTTACCGCGCGCCGTGGAAGCTGGAAGTCTAAGAAATGGCTTATAATGTCAAGCAGGGCCCTGGTCCTTTTTTCTTTCAAAAATATCTGCAAGGTTTTGTACAATCGAGCGTGTAACTTGTAGACCCGCAAGCACCTCGTCGATTTGATTCGTACCACAAAGCCATAATTGCTGAAAAATGCCCTCAGACAACCAAGTTCCTCGGACACGAGCGAGCCTGATTCTGCGTTTGCGGAATCATGACGATCTCTGCGCGTGGCGGGATTTTGTCGAGATTTACCAGCCGGTCATTTTCACGACGGCTCGCAAGCGTGGTCTTCAAGAAGCCGATGCCGACGACCTGACTCAAGAGGTTCTGACACGAGTAGCCAGATCCATCGACAGTTGGGATCCGGATCCTAAAAGAGGCAGTTTCCGGGGGTGGTTAGCAACAATTACGCGCAATTTGGTCATCCAGTTCTTTCGCGAGACAAACCGCCGCCCATGGACCGGTATTGATTCGCGCATAGGCGTGCTGCTCGACGACTCGTCAAATGAATCCATGCACACCGAGGAGTTTGATCGGCAGCGCGAACGCCAATTGTTCTCTTGGGCAGCTCGAAAAGTGCAGTCTCGTTTCGAATCCAAGACATGGCAGGCGTTCTGGTTAACCGCTGTTGACGGCCAGCCCGTTGCAAGTGTGGCCGTGCAACTGGACACCACCAAAGCACAGGTATATGTATCGCGGAGTCGCGTCATGAGCTTACTCAAAGAAACCATCGAGCTAACGAAATTTGACTCCGTCATTGACCGGGGGACGCAATGACAGACCATAATTGTCCCAAAGACCGTTTGCCGATGTTGATTCAGGACGAGCTTTCCCCGCAGGAATCCGGACACATCCTGGCCCACCTGGAGGAATGTTCTTCTTGCCAACGTGAGCTGGAAACACTAACAGCGGATGCCACATGGTGGACGCGGACGACGCGCGCCCTCTCGGGAGTCGCTGTTGACGACCGAAGTCAACTTCCCTCGCCCGACCAATCTTTCTGCTCTGTTGACGCACTGCTCGAAGGTGATCGGCCGGGCGATCCTCCAGCCGCCTCATCGCAAGCCATATCGGCGCTGCTCGACCCACCGGTTCATCCAGAAATGCTGGGGCGACTCGATGAATTTGATATCGAGGAGATGATCGGTCAAGGCGGAATGGGAATTGTGTTTCGCGGATTCGATCGTTCTTTGAATCGCCCCGTTGCGGTCAAGGTAATGGCTCCCCATTTGGGTGCAAATGGTGTCGCGCGAAAGCGTTTCGCACGTGAAGCCGAGGCGGCGGCAGCCGTCGTGCATCCTCATGTGGTGCCGATCTACCGCGTCAATTCATCCGCCAAGCGTCCCTACATCGCGATGGCTCTAATAGACGGGCGTTCTCTACAAGATTACATTTCACAGAATGGTCCCTTGGAAACCAAAGACGTTGTCCGAATTTCCATCCAGATCGCCGCTGGCTTGGCCGCGGCCCATCGGCAAGGACTGATCCACAGAGACATCAAACCAGCCAATATTCTGATGGAAAAGGATGTTCGCCGCGTCATGATTACCGATTTTGGCTTGGCCCGTGCCATCGACGACGTGGCGATGACCCAATCCGGCTGTCTGGCTGGAACTCCCCACTATATGTCGCCCGAACAGGTCAGAGGCGTTGACATCGATCACCGCAGCGATTTATTCAGCCTCGGCAGCGTGATGTACTTCATTGCCACTGGGCAGGAACCCTTTCACGCGGAAAGCGCATTTGCCGTGCTCAACAAAATCACACACGATGATCCAAGCCCGCCGCGAAGTATCAATGCCGAAATACCAGAGACACTCGACCGGATTATCGGCCGTCTGCTCGAAAAAGTTCCCGCCGATCGAATCCAATCGGCCGACGAGCTCCAGCATCTTCTCACTCAATACCTAGCCCACCTGCAAGCCCCCCAACGCCACGCCCAGCCCCGGGTGAAGGGGACTCGTTCGAAGCGAATCAATGTCCTCAAGCGGTTTTGCTGGGCAATTGAGGCAGTCGTGTTCTTTTTTGCCATCTGGTGGACCGTCTTTTTCACGCCTGTAAGTCCACCCGAGAGCAACGAACACAAAAACGCGGACATGCTCAACTCGCGTGAGGGAAGCGAACACTATGAGCCGGAACATAACGAGGAAGGAGGTCGTGAAGAACTGGCGCACCCCGACTCTCACAATTGATGAGATGCGGACATATCAACTACCATAACCAATCTGAACGGACCCATTTTTTAAACTCGAAAGAGAGTCAGACATGAAAATTAATTTCTTAGCATTGCGTGTTTTAACCTTGGTTGCAGCCTTCGGTGTCGTAGCGATTACTGGTTGTTCCGATGCAACATCCAAAGCGAAACCCCAGCAGAATGCCGAGCAAGGCAATCACGCTGAAGACGGCGACGGCCACGACGAAGACTCGGAAGGCCATCACAAAGACGGTGACGGCGACGGCCACGACCACGACGGTGAAGGCCGTCACGAAAACGATGGCGACGAAGGAACGCACGACGACAAGGACGGCCATCACAAGGACGACAAGGATACGGGCAAACACGATGATAAAGACGGCGACGAAGGAAAACACAAATAATAGCTCACCGACGTGTTACTCAAAATCATCCGTTAAAAAGTCAAGCGGGTGGCTGGGAGTCAGCGTAGCGAAGCCCCAGCCACCCATCGCGATACCCAAAACCACTGCAAGCGACCGGACAAACTATATACGACAAGCGTACAAGATGGCGGTGCTCGCTGTCCTCTCCCCCCTTTTCGATTGTAAAAAAACCCGCCCAAACATTCATGCCTCCCCTCACTCGGCGGTGATTCTAGTAGGGTGTTTTTGTAAAACATGGCGAATTCTTCCGGCAGATCTACCAAAAGGGTAGAGTTTACCATGAAGTATCTCACCCATTCGCTAGAATAAAAAGGAGCAATACCATGGGGTGGATTTTTGTTTTTATCGCAGCGTTGCCAGTTGCGGTTTCGTCACCAGGGGAGTTAAACCCAGGGGTGTTAAGCCTGGGTGATTTAAGCACCATCGATCTAATTTCAGCAGAACTGGAAGCCGTAAGTACGCATGACTCGAATATCCATGCCCGAGTGGATGCAGGCGGAATCCTCGGGAGCTTGGGTGCTCTAAGCTCAGTTCGCTCCCGGTATGGCCGTGGCCGTTCGTCTCACACTGAACGCCGGCATCCCACTATCCGCATTCGCCCGCCTCACAGGCATCGACCGCCCCACATCTATCGCCCACCGCGCATCCATCGCCCGCCGCACATCCATCGCCCGCCCCACATATATCGCCCGCCCCACATCTATCGTCCGCCTCGCATACGTCCGCCCATTTACATACCTCGGCCTGAATATACGCCAGTTCCCGAGTATATCCCCACTCCGCCGATCATTCCGGTGCCGCAGAACATTATCCCCACTCAGCCGGAAACAACCGTCGAGCCGGAGGTAAACGTGGTTCTGGTCGATCCCGAGCCTAACAACTTCCTCGACGATCTCGACATCCGGCCCATCACGCCCGAGGAACTCGATGCCTTCCAAAAACAGCTTGCCGAAAAGAACAGACAACTGGGCGAGGAACTCAAGAGGCTGTTTCCCGGCAACGACGAGTTGATCGACCAACTGGTCGACGCGGCCAACAGAGGTCAGCTCTCAATTCAGAACGTGCAGGTGTTTGTTTCCACTTTAGGAGGCAACCTCAACCTGCAAATTCAATTGCAAGCGAGCGGGTTTATCAGGCAACTCGTGTTCAACAACCTGGCCATGGCGGCCCTGATTAACGTCAATATCAACATCCTCAACATTAATATCATCAACATCAACCTCGTCAGCGTCAACGTGGGCGTTGGCATATGGGGCGGTTTTTGGGGATTCCCCCAATGGCCGTGGAGCTATCCCGTTTGGCTCGGGCCGGGCGTTTGGTGGGGACCGTGCGGCTGCGTTGCACCGTACTACAACCCCAATCTAAACGGCGCGGCCGTGCTGGGTATCCCATACAGTAACGTCGTTCCCGTTTCCGGATATCAAGGCAATCTGGTCAACAGCGGGCTTCTGATAACGAACGTGGGCAGCTCGCAGGTGAACTACACCGTCGACGGCAAACGCTACTCACTCAAACCCAACTATCGGCAGGTCATCCCCCGCAGTCGAATCGTGGTATCCTTTGACCGCGGCGGCTCGTTCGGCAAAGCCAAATACGGAATCAACGCGGGCTGGTACGAATTCACACCCACCGATAAGGGTTGGGAACTCTACGAGAACACCGCCAAGGTAACTATCGTAAACTCCGGCAATCCGTTCTCGTTCAAGTATGTGCTTAACAACAAGCGTCATACGCTCGCGCCCGGTTACCGCTTGAAGCATACTAGCAAATACCCCATGGAGCTGAAGTTCAGCAACGGCAAGGGGCAAACCATCAAGAAGGTACTGGCCGAGGGAGACTTCAAAGTCGCCGTTGGTCCCAGCGGCGGTCTCAACCTGTTCAGACCCGCCGACGTGACAACACCGGCGCCGATTGCCAAGTTGGCGAAGAAAGCTGCACAGAAAACCAAGAACATCTTCGCCAACCCCACGACGATTCCCAGCCTCTTCGGCGATACCACCAGCATGTCGCGCCCGGTCGTGCCTGCCGGATCGACCCAGCCCCCCGGACCAAGCCTACTGTTTGGGCCAAAGTAGTAAAAGAATTTAACCTGTGTTCCGCAGGCTCATTTCGTAAAGCCCCGGATCATATCAACATCGCATTGTCGTCGACAAGGACGCCGACGACAATGCGCTGCTCATGGCTTTCTTCATTCTCCCGCAATCCCTCTTGACAGCACTTGTGCACTACCTCATATTGCCGGGCGTGAAACAGTGGAGCAATTCTCACAACACCAGCTACGTTAACGGACATGGAGGTAGACATGCCAAGCGTAAAACAGTGGATCCAAATCGAGGCGCTGACAAAGACACAAAAAGAGATGGCCAGAAGAGGGGAGACCGTGGTTACTGTCCTGGACCGCACACTCTCGAAGGTAGTGGGCTCACACTCGGCGTTCCGATCATCGTCGCTAGTTAGAGTTCAACTCGGAGGCACGTTGATTTCTGTCTATGCACCCTATTCTACCGGAAGCGGTGGAGAAGAACTCGAAGCGGCCCCTTTTACGGCAATCCGAAGCTCGGACGTGTATTGGCTCGTTATCCACCGAGGCACCCAGGGCAAGGAAGCATTCGGCCCCGTATGCTGCGTGACGATGTCCAAGAAAAAGGTCCGAGGCCGCGATACCAAAGGCGCCGGCACTCACGTCTTCGTCTTCAGCACCTTAATGTCCGGTCAAACCCTTGTAGAAGGCGCACGCTCCGTAAAAGACTTTCACTCATCTCGGGGCGTTAGACTATAGAGAAAAGGTTCTTCACACATTTTAGTGGGTGCATCTGGATGAATAGCTTGTTAGCCCAGCCGCTTGCGGAATATCTTTAGCGTCCCGTGCTGGGGTAAACCTGAATAGGTTTCGCGGGATAAGTGCCTTGGATGCTGATGTGGATGGGCCGCCGGCTAGGGACCACCGCGGGCAGGTGTTGGACAACCTCTTTATTTTCGCTTTTGGCGATCGTGTCACTTTGTTTTGCCGGCTTGATTGCTGACGAATCGCCGGGGCCCGGATCGGTTTTGGCTTTAGATTTGGCGGGGTTGGTGTCGCCCTTTTTCGCATCTTTTTCTTTTGGCCGAACTACTGGGACCACGGGCCGCTCGGGGTTCCATTGCTGATATGTTTCGAGCAGCGGTGACTTGGCGGCGTATTTCATTCGCGGCGACATCTCGGCGGGCCACTTTTTGTCTGTGCCATCTGAAACAAGAGTTTTTCGCTCAGTGCCAGACTCCTTGTGGCCAGACGCATTGTGCATGGAGTCGGGGACTCTGATGGGACTGGGCTTTAAGCCTTGATACGCCGTTATTTGTTTTGTTGGCTTCGCAGAGGCCTGGGCTTGGCTTGCGTTTGCATCCTGGCTGTCGGCTGCCGATTTATTTGCCGAAGATTCTACGTGCAGGTCGGTCGATGGGTTCGACTGGTTGACGATCTGTGGCTTGAGACTGGGCAGAGGTTTATGGACTGGGGCGGGTTTTTCCGGCGTGGGTTGCGGTGCAGGCGACGGTTTTTTTGATGTCTCTTTCTCGGTAATTTCGGTCGGTTGTGGCGAAGGATCTTGTGAGGCGGCATTTGTATCTTGGGTAAACCATGACGACGACCCGACCATGTCCCACACGGCCGGGTAGCGTTTGACGTTGATGAAAATGCAAATGGCGATTGTAGCAAAGACGCCAATCGCCGCCGCAATTCTAGGCATGGTTTATTTCTCCATTCGTCCTGCGTCTACTTGGCAGGCGTGGAAATAATACACCACATCAAACGGCGGGCAAGAGATTTTCGCGGTAGCGAAGGAGAATTATTCAAGCCCGGCGACGGCCAAACCGATTGGCGAAACTCTAACGGGGTTTTAGTCGATGGTCAGTTGTCAGCGCCAGGCGAATCTCGTCGGCCACTTCCGCAACGTCTTCTTGTTTGAGCTGGTGACGCAATAAGATGGTGGCTTCGTTACATTTGCATTGTCCCAGGGCCCAGCCGCAGGCCGCTCGCACAATCGGATCATCGTCGCTGAGCCCTTT